>JAFVSI010000029.1 GCA_017503865.1 Clostridia bacterium
AATTGGTATTTATAGAGGTGCTTTATTATGCGGGGGCAGGTGTTTTTTGAAAAAACCACCCGCCCCCGCACCCCCACTCTTAAAAACTTTTTTAACCCTTTTATTACATAATTTAGAGTTTTCGTTTCTACGCAAAGTCTCTTGAAATCAAGCAATAGCAAGGTGTAAGCTCTCTGTAGAAGCACAAACTTCACCTTTTTATATAAAAATGGTTGAAAAGTTTTTTGAGGAAGGGGGTGCGGGGCTTTGAGCGCGACCGCCGCCGGTGGCGGATAAAGGGAGTGAGAAAAGGGAGAAAATAAGAAGTATCGAGTTGAGCTTTAGCACAACACGAGACGACTATATTTTCGAGTGGGCAGAGACGGCTTCGTCGTGACGAAGCTATTTTCCTAAAAAAGGCGGTTCCCCCGCATTTACATAAACACCCCTACAAAGCAAAATTTATGATTGTTTTTTGTCTTTTCAAAAATGTTTTCCATTGTCCTTGAAATCGGATTTGAAATATAGTATAATTATAAAAGCAACTAATGAAAAGGAAACAAAAATGGAAATCAGAGAAAGATATTTAAACATAAAAAGAAGGTTATTTGACAAAGTATACAGCTCTCTTAACGCACCGCAGAGGGAGTCGGTGTTTACTACTCGTGGACCTCTGCTTATTCTCGCGGGTGCGGGAAGCGGAAAGACTACCGTTCTCGTTAAGAGAATTGCTTTTATAATTAAATACGGAAACGCATACTATTCGGATTTTGTTCCCGAGGGGATAAGCGAGCGTGACGTAGCGAAGCTCGAGTCGGCACTTGACCTTACTCCCGCTGAGATAGAGCCGTATCTCTCGCAGTTTGCGGAAAATCCCTGTCCCCCATATGCCGTGCTTGCAATCACCTTTACAAATAAGGCGGCAAATGAGATAAAGCACCGTCTTGCCGCCGCGTTTGACAACGAGGAGGTAGCAAACGATATTTGGGCGGGCACCTTCCACTCAATCTGCGTTAGAATGCTCCGCGTGCACGCAGAAAAGATAGGTTACGGTCCAAACTTCAATATTTATGACGCAGACGACTCTAAGAGAGCAATGCTCGCGGCTATGAAGAATCTCGGCATTGACGATAAGACTCTCCCCATAAAATCGGTAATGAACACGATAAGTCGTGCTAAGGACGCTCTTATGACTCCAAGTGACTTTCTTGACGAGGCGGGAAGGGAATTCAGACTTAAAAAGATAGGTGAAGTCTACGAGGAGTACCAGAAAAATCTTCGCATATCGAATGCCCTTGACTTTGACGATATAATTATGCAGACGGTAAAGCTCCTTCGCGAGCACGAGGAGGTAAGAAGATACTACCAAAACAAATTCAAGTACGTCTGTGTTGACGAGTTTCAGGACACGAACGTCGCTCAGTTCGAGCTTACAAATCTCCTTATCGGTCACTACCGCAATCTTATGGTAGTCGGTGACGATGACCAGAGTATTTACAAATTCAGAGGGGCGACCATTGAGAATATCCTATCGTTTGACAAGACCTATCCCGACGCAAAGGTGGTAAAGCTCGAGCAAAATTACCGCTCGACTCAAAATATTCTCGATGCGGCAAATGCCGTTATCGGTGTAAATACCAACCGCAAGGGCAAGAATTTGTGGACGTCGCAGGGCGAGGGAGACAAGATAGTTCTTCGTCTTTCTGAGGACCAGAATTCCGAGGCTATGTATATTGTCGATAAGATAAACGAGGCGGTTGCAAAGGGTGAGGCAAGCTATAGAGATTTTGCCATTCTTTACCGCACCAACGCACAGTCGAACTCAATAGAGCGTACCTTTGCGAAGAGTGGTGTTCCGTACAGAATGCTTGGAGGTATTCGCTTTAACGACCGTAAGGAGATCCGTGACGTTGTGGCATATCTTCAGCTTATCAATAACCACAGCGACGCTGAGCGTCTGCTCCGTATCATAAACGAGCCTAAGCGAAAAATCGGTGATAAGACCATTGACGCCATAAGAGCTATCGCCTCGGAGCAGGAAATCTCTCTCTTTGAGGTCATAAAAAACGCCGACAAGTACGCGGCACTCGGACGCTCGGCAAATATTCTTCTCGGCTTTGCCGCTCTTATCGAAAAGCTCACGAAAATACTTGAGGACGGCTGTCCTCTCGACGCCTTTGTAAATCAGGTGCTTGATATGTCGGGCTACCGTCAGATGCTTGTCAGTGCCGGAGAAGAGGAGAGGGACAGACTCGAAAACCTCGAGGAGTTTATTTCGGGTGTTATCGAGTATATGAAGAACACCGAGGAGCCCACTCTCGGCGGCTTCCTTGAGGAAACGATGCTCGTCTCCGACGTGGATAAATACGACGAGAGTGCAGACGCCTGTGTTATGATGACTATACACTCGGCAAAGGGACTTGAATTCCCGATAGTATTTTTGCCCGGTATGGAGGACGGTCTTTTCCCAGGCTCGCAAACTGTAATGAGTGCGTCAGCCGAGGATATGGAAGAGGAGCGTCGACTTGCCTACGTTGCGATAACGAGAGCGAAGCGAAAGCTTTATATCATACATACTAGGAACAGAATGATCTACGGACGCACCTCGTTCAATCCCGTTTCGCGTTTTGTGTCGGAAATTCCTACTTCACTTATTTATAAAGACGCACCGCCTAAGAGGAGCGATTCTTATTCCTCGTTTGGTACTGGCGGTTTTGGCGGATATGGTGGCAGTGCCGCTACCTCACGCGGCTCGTTTGTCTCGGTGGGCACGGCAAAGACTTCGTCGAGCGGCTTAGGCGGTGTGGGTGACAAGGTCACTATCGGAAAGACCTTTACGTCTCCCGTAAAGCAGGGAGCTGGCGAGAGATTTTCTGAGGGCGACAGAGTGTCGCATATGACCTTCGGCGAAGGAGAGATACTCTCCGTTAAACCGATGGGTGCTGACGTCCTTTACGAAATAGCCTTCGAAAAGGTCGGCACAAAGAAGCTTATGGCAACCTATGCAAAGCTTAAAAAGATAAATTAACAAAAGGCTCTCCTCAAAAAAACAGGAGAGCCTTTTTATAAATTACCCAAAGGGTAGAAACCTTCGATTTACAAAATTTGAAAAATGATTTAACAAAAAAAACAAAACGTATTGACTTTATTTTTTGTCATAGTATAATGAAGGGAGAGAAAGGCGGCAGGTATTTAAGTGAGTCTGCCGAGGGTGAAAAAATGCCATTCAGAAGAACGTTTTTGCATTCGAGTACGCACAAAAACACGAATATGTACCGTCATTCGTATTCGTCGAGCAAGACAATCGATATGACAGAGGGCTCGGTGTTTTTGAAGCTGGTTTTGTTCTCAATTCCGCTGATGATAACGAATCTTTTGCAGATGCTTTACAATGCTGCGGATATGATGGTGGTAAGCCTCTCGCACGAGCCGAGTGCTGTCGGTGCTATCGGTATGACGGGAGCATTTATAAATCTCGTTATCAACGTATTTATGGGATTTGCAACAGGTGCAAACGTTATGGTTGCAAGGCATCTCGGTGCTAAGGACGGCGAAAGGACCTCGAGAACGATGCACACCGCAATAGTAATGAGCGTTGGCTTCGGTCTTGTGAGTATGATAATAGGTCTTTTTATCTCTCGCCCTGTGCTTTCTCTTATGGGAGCGGAAGGAAAGCTTCTTGACCTTGCAACGACCTACACCTTTATATATTTCCTCGGAGTTCCCTTCGTCTCGCTCGTAAACTATCTTATTTCGATATTCAGAGCAAAGGGAGACACGAGAACACCGCTTTATATTCTTTCGGCATCGGGACTTCTGAACGTCATATTAAACCTATTTTTCGTGCTTGTCTGCAAAATGTCGGTCGAGGGTGTTGCTCTTGCAACGAGCATTTCGAACATTGTCTCTGGCGTGTTTTTGCTTCTTAAGCTGTGCCGTGACGATGGACCGTGTCAATTCTCCTTCAAAAAGCTTTGCTTTGACAGAATGGCGTTTCGTGATATACTCCATATTGGACTTCCCGCCGCTGTTCAGGGCTCACTTTTCTCAATATCGAATATGCTCATACAGTCCTCAATTATACGTATGAACTACATACTTACCCCGCCCGGCACGGATTTTGATCCTGTCGTAAACGGTAATGCCGCCGCGGCTAATCTCGAGGGATTTGCATATACGGCAGAGAACACGATATACCAAGCGGCAATAAGCTTCACGAGTCAAAACGCGGGTGCGAAGAAGCATAAGAGAATATACAGGATAATGGGTTCCTGTTACGTCATAGGTGCTTGTGTAGCTACCTTCTTCGCCCTTTCACTCTTTTTCCTTCGTGCCCCCCTGCTTTCGCTTTACGGTGTAAAGGCTGCGGCACAGGGAAGTGCAGAGGCAATAGCTTACAATACGGCAACAACACGAATGCTCTTTATGTTTATGCCGTATGCACTTATTTCCTATATGGAGATCGGCTGCGGAATCGTGCGTGGACTTGGAAAATCGCTCTCTTCAACGATTATTTCACTTCTCGGTGCGTGTGCCTTCAGAGTTTTCTGGGTGCTTGTCGTATTTGATAAAATCGAGACACTTGAATCGATATATATTTCATACCCAATCTCCTGGCTTATGACGGGCACGGTATTCCTTATCTATTCGCTGAGTGTCCTCAGAAAAGCAATAAAGAAACAAAATACCGAGACGATTGAGGTATAATAAAAAAGCATCTGCCAAAGGCCGGTTCTCATAAGGATGTTACCATTCTCCTTGTAGGGACCGGTGTCCTCAACGGTCCAAAAAGCATAATTTCTCTGCAGAAGCCAAAGAATAACCCCGATAGATTCTTAAATGTCTATCGGGGTTTATTTGTTCTGTTCGATAAATTGGAATTTATTTCTTAAAAATTGAACCACGGAATATCCTTGTATTCCTCCGGGATTTCATAATCGTAAAAATCCATTTCAGCAACTATTGTGGATTTTTGGTTTGGAAATATAAAGTCATTCAAGTAGTCTATAAAGTCCTGTGCCCCAAACATATAACCAATCTCTCCGCTTGGTGTGGTAACACGAAGCTTTTGAGCATTGGGGTCATTCAATATCCAATCGAAGCCAAAATCCACACAATATTTTTTTAAGTTATCTGCAACATCATCGGGCACAAGATACATCTTCATTTTGCCATCGTGGCTGAGTAATACCTTTTTCATTTTGAACACCCTCCGTCAAATTTTTATTTATCGCTCTGCTTTATCGCAAGTTTCGCCTTTGTATTACAAAGGCATCGGGCAAAGCCCATACCCCTAAAGATGCATGAGCGTACCATAGGCTCCCTCTCGGAGGGAGGCTTTCTGTTAGCCACATTATAACACAAATCGGCAGAGAAAACAACATCTCTGCAGAAATTTTTGTGTATCCGTAGGGGAGACCTGTGGTCTCCCGCGGGCGAACACAGTTCGCCCCTACGGCAAAAGGACAGAGGAATTCACGTTCTCTGTCCTTTTTCATATGTCAATTTTCCTGACAAGCACTGCTTTTGTGGACACAAAAGCGAAGCCCCGCGCGAGGCGGGGCAAATATCAGAATTTAATTGGATAATCACCGTAACCCATACAACAGGAAATACCTTTTAAGGAATAACGTTGCATTTCAAGCGTTGCAAAAATAATACACAGACAAGTATGATACATACTGTGGATCTCATAGGTAAATCCTAAAGACTTATGCTTGGATTTTTTCTCTATCACAATTCCTACGGTAATCAATGTATCGAGAGCGGTGTGCAGGGCGTTTTCGTCAATAGCCAATTTCTCCTGTAACTCATCAAAGCTGATATCACTCATAGATATAATCGCTAAACAAACGAGAATATTGTTTTTCTCTGTAAGAGCAGGCAATAATTTTTGAGCAAAATCCACGGTTTGTTGATTTATATTTTCAAAAAAATCTCTTGTTAAAATAGCACCGAAACCTTTACCCGACAGTAAAGATAAGCCATTTTCATTCGAAAAGTGTATCGGCTCGTCACACATTATAGGAAGCCTGTCCGTGCGATACCATCTGCTAACTCCACGGTGTGCATATGAAAAAATAGTTAATGCTTCATAATATGCTTCCTTGCTTTGTTGATCAAACGCCGCTACTTTGTGCCAAACTTTGTCGTAAATATCGTTGTAGGCATATTCATCACCATAAAACAGATAATCAATGCTTACCTCAAAGTATTTCGCTATAAGAGGAAGCATCTGCGTATCCGGCTGTGATGTATTCGTTTCCCATTTCGAAACTGCTTGTGGTGAAATATTAAGAGCTATTGCTAATTGCTCCTGCGTTATACCTTTTTTCTTTCTAAGATCTGCTATATTATTGGAGATGCTTATTTCTTTCATAGTAATAGTTTCCTTTCCGAAATTCACCGCGAGCTCTTCGGTTGTATTTGAATTATATCATAAGCAGCCACGGCTGTAAACAACTTATTCTGATTGAATATCAACTCGCGGTTGTATCTATTAAGAATAACACAAACTATAGTTGCTTTTTGATATAGAATTGGCGTACCTGCGATAGAGCAGGTACGCCAAGCAGATGCTTTTTTGTTAGAATTAAAGCTCTTCGACCGAAACTACGCCGTCGATCTTTGAGATAACGGTCATAAGTGTACGGCAAGAGGTTTTTCTTGATGTCTTTATCGAGAAGGTAACGGTTGAATTTTTGTTGTGCCCCGAGGATTTTGAAATCTCAAGCTCGATTATGTAAGCCCCCGACTGCTTTATCGTCTCGATTATTCTTCCAAGAATATCGTTTTGCGTATATTCAACGAAGATATTAGAGGTACGTGCGTGAGAAACAATGAAGTATTCAAGTCTTGAGAAGAGAAGCTCGGCAACAAGGATTATTACGGTCGTGAGAATAACTCCCTCGAAAAATCCCGCTCCGCAGCAAAGACCGACGATTGCCGTTACCCAAAGACCTGCCGCAGTGGTAAGTCCCTTTACCTGACGGTGTCTTGTTACTATAATAGCACCCGCACCGATGAAACCGATACCCGCGATAACCTGAGCACCGAGACGCATAGGATCGGTAGGCTGACCGAGCTCAAGGAGAATATACTGGCTGGTGAGTGTTGTTATTGCGGCTCCGAGACAGATAAGAATATGTGTACGGAAGCCTGCGGGACGTCTCTTTCTTTCACGCTCGATTCCTATAATACCGCCGCAGACGACTGCAAGGACAAGACGAACGATTATAGAAAGCGTGTCAAGATTCTCTCCTCTTAAAAAATTAAGTGCTTCAAGCATTTTCGTCTCTCCTTTCTTACAGTTCTTCGATAGTTCTTACCGTGTCGAGCTGTGCAATTATGGTAAGAATAGTATCGTGTGATTTCTTCTTCGGCAGAAGAAGGCTGAAAATTGCGTTGGGATAAGAATTTTTTGCACTCTTTTGCTTTGATATTTCAACGTCAAAGACCTTTACGTCCTGCTCCTTGAATGTCGAAACGATAAGGGCAACGTCGTCCATATTCTCAAACTCAATATACATATTTACGTTTCTCGAGTGTGCGAGAATGAAGGACTCAAGCTTTGTGAGAAGCACAACTGTTATGATGATGAGAAGACACGCAACGAGTGCCCCTATGTAAAAGCCCGCACCAATAGCCAGTCCCATACAAGCAGACGCCCAAAGACCCGCCGCAGTGGTAAGTCCCTTTATCTGCTGACGGCCCGTGACGATTATCGTACCTGCACCGAGAAAGCCGATGCCGTTGATGACCTGTGCACCGAGACGGGAAACGTCAACCTTTATGAGTGACTCGTCAACGCTCCACACGTTTGTAAACATTGCAGATATGTAGATGCTTAGCACCATTGTAAGTGCCGCACCGATGCAGACTATCATATGTGTACGGAAGCCTGCGGGGCGGTGCTTTCTTCCTCTTTCGATTCCTATTACGCCACCGCAAACGGTTGCGAGAAGAAGTCTTATTACCGTTTCCCAGAAGGGAAGCTCTATATTTGTCATTATTCCTCCTTTCAGACGCAAAAAACGCCTATGTGAGAACACTGAAAATAATTATATTATATATTTCAGTATTATATCACACATAGGCAGTTTTTGCAACTTAAAGTTTGAAAAAGTTATATTTTTCGGCATTATATACAAAATCAGCGGGTTAAAATTATGCTGAAAGTCAATAGCTGATTTGAACGCATTACACTTACCGAAACCTCGTCTCCTGGGGAGTAATTCGATACCGCCTCAGCAAGAGAGGACACACCCGAAACGGCGTCTGTTCCGATGGATACGATAACGTCACCTATTTTAAGCTTTCGTGCGGCATCGCATTCGTCAGATGAAAAGCCGAGAATTTTTACGCCAAGCTGTCCGTCAGAGAGATAGGATTCTCCGCGAATGCCCATTTTTGCGGCATAGGTCGCTACGGCGGCACGGCTTGCGTCGTCAATGGGGACTCCGTTTTTCATATCGAGGAGAATTTTGTACGCACCGTCAGAGGGAATTGCAAAGGAAATTCCGTCAAAGCTGTCACCGAGCTTCATTGTGACGATGCCGACGACCTTGCCGTATGAATCGAACACGGGGCCGCCTGAGTTGCCGGGGTTGAGTGCCGCACTTGTTTGAAGAAGATTCATTCTTTTTTTGAGCGAGCCGTCGCTGTCGTTGTAAATAGAGACCTTTCGGTCGACATAGGAAAGGTCTCCGCCCGTCATACTTCCTGCAAAATCAAGAGCCGCAGGAGTGCCGATGGCATATAGGCGGTCGCCTACAAGAAGCTCTCCCGAGCTGCCGAACTCAAGAGGAATGAGTCCCGCAAAATCTATCTTTATAAGTGCGAGGTCGCAAAGTTCGTCTGCCGCGACTACTGTTGCCGAGTGCTTTTCGCCCTCGTTCGTTATCACAGTTATATCCGTCATACCGTGAATGACGTGCTCGGCGGTTGCAATATATCCGCCTTCGGAAAAAACAAAGCCGCTTCCGATACCCTCATATGTGCCGTTCGATGTCTTTATAGAGACCACCGAGGGAGAGGAGAGGGAATATATCTCGTGTGGCGTAAGAATTCCGCTTGAGGCGTCGTATTCCTTGATATAAATAGTCTTTCCTGACTCGGTAACGGCGGGCGGCTCACTTTCAAGTGTGCTTTCGCTTGGTGTTTTTTCGCTGTCCTTCATAGAAAACATCGAAAAGGTAAGAATAAAAAACACGGTGACGAAGCTTATCGCCATTATTAGAGGATAAATTATAGGTGCCCTTCGTTTGTCAGTAACGTTTTCGGGGGCGTCCTGAGGTTGCCAATTGAAAGCATACGCACTGTCGTCTATCTTCTCGAGCTTGTTGTCGATTCGCTCGGGAACTCGGCAGTTTTCCGCTTCCTCGACGGAGTAGCTTGATATCTCTTCGCTTAAATTAAATTCCTTGTTATCTTTCTTTTCATCCATAAAAAAACCGTCCTTTCGTATTATATCATTGTTTGACAAAAACAATGAAAATATACAAAAAGACGGTTTTGCTAATTTGTTAATATGCAAACAAAATTTGATTTAGCGGCGAGGTTTAGGGGAAGTGGTTGAAAAGTTTTTGCGTCTCTTTTTCTAAAAAGAGACCGCAATCCAACGCGCGTAGCGTTAGCCGCTTTTCTTTGCGAAAAGAGGCACAAAGAAAAGCTAAGCAAAAGAAAGTGCCGTTTTCACGAGGCTCTTCTCGCTGCGGCTCGGTCACATTTCGGCTCTGACAACCGCACAGGGTTGTCATTCACTACCGAAATGCCG
>JAFVSI010000030.1 GCA_017503865.1 Clostridia bacterium
ATATCTATAGCCGTTTTGATAGCATAAATTTTATTACTTGCAAAGGGGGCGGGTTTCTCGCTTCGCTCGGATAAATAAACTGGGCAAAGCTAAAGCTTTTTGGAACCACCAGCACTGCTGGTGGTTTTCAGGATACAATAATAAAAAAAGAGGGCGATTTTTCGCCCTCTTTAAAAAGCTTATTTTAATACGTTTTAAAAATTCAAATAATTTTCGTCAAAGATATTGGTACAAGCGGGCTCGTGTCTGCCGTCAACGTAGTAAGCTCTTGTGTGAGCCCAGTTGCCGTGCTCGTCCTCAAGGTCAAAACGAACGTATTTTGTACCCTCTCTTATCTTAATTACGACCTCAGTGAGATACTCGTCGGGCTGCTTTGCACGCTTTGCACCGCCTATGGGGCGTTGATTCGTTCCCATACCGATAAACTTGACGGGCGAGCATTTGAGATGAACCTCACCGTCCTCTATGTAAAGCTCCTCGATAACGGGGCCCGAGGACGCATAGAAGTCGCCTGCTTCAAGTGCCGCTATTATCTTGTCGTATTTAAGCTCGTCAGCACTAATCATAACAAAGCCCTGAGCGGGATATGCAAGAGGGGGAGTGCCGTGAGCATCGTCAGATGCGATACAGCACCAGGGCTTGCCGTGACGGAGCATTTCCTCGTACATAGAAATTCCGCCCTCGTTTACGCCGCAGAGGATTGCGTCTTGGTTATATATTTCCATAGCAAACGGGCCGTCAAGCTTGTTTGCAAATTCTGTGTTGATAAATGAACAACCGGGGTGATTGAGGCAAACGAGGAATCCGTTTTCCTTTGCTGTGTCGATAACGAACTGCATATATTCAAAGGAGTAGTTTTTTCCCATAGCCTTGAAAGGTTCGAGAGAAGCGTTGTGCTGGTCCTTTGCAAAGAGGTTGAATTCCATAGCGCGGTCAAATCCGCCAAGCTTTTTGCCGCCACCGCCTACCCAGAACTCAACGGCGGTGAGCATTATGAAGTCCTCATCGTCAAGAGCTGAGTGGTCGATAAGCTTTCCATGGTCGGTTATCGCGAGAACACTGTAGCCTCTTTCCTTATATATAGCCTTCATTTCCTCAGGAGTCTTGCCACCGTCGGAAAGTGTTGTGTGCGAGTGAAGATTAGCCTTGAATTGCTTGTTGTTTTCGGGTAAAAGATAATATCTCATAATATTGCTCCTTGGTATAGGTTTATAAGGTCATTCTATCACAAAAAAATACCAATGTAAATAGTTTGTCGTCAAATAAATAGTGCGATGAAATAAAAAAGAGGAACGGAAGTTCCTCTTTTTTCACCCTTGTGGGAAATTAAGGCATTACGCCTTCTTTTTGGTAACGATAAAGGCAAGCACAACGGCGGCAACACCCGAAATGAATTTTGAGAGCATAACGGTGCCGACAAGCTCGGGGCATTCTGCCGAGGTGTAGGCAAGGTGGCTGCCGAAAATGAATGCGGCAGAGCAGGCAAATGCCGAGTTTACTACGACTCCACGTCTGTCCATGTCCTTGATAGCGGCAAAGGCGGTGGCGTTTGTGACAAGCGTTGAGAGAAGCGAGAGTGCGGAAATTTCATTCACACCGAGCTTTTTGCCGAAGAATTTAAGTGGCCTTTTAAGAAGCTTCCCGAGCACGAAAACAAAGGGAAATGCTCCCGAAAGCGTTACCGAAATGCGAACGCAGACGTCTGCCGCCTCGTCGAAAGAATCGAAATGCTTCGGTAGGGGCATTTTAAGAAGGTAGGAAATTATTCCGAGTATAAGGCCCGCGCAAATGAGAACCTTAAGTATTCGGGCAAACCATTTGAGCACGGCGCAGGTTGCCGAGCGCAAAAAGATAAGTCCGAGCGAGAAAATAAGCGAAATTAAAAGAACGGGAATGAGGTCAACTATGAGGTGGGGGAAGGGAATGCCGCACATAAGTCCGCCCACGATACAGCCGACGGGTATTGTGGCAATTCCGCACACAAAGCCGAGGAACATATCGCCGTGATGCTCCTTTCCTACAACTCCCGAAGCAAACGGAATGGTGAAGGAAATCATACAGCCGAGCATTGAGGAAACTACAAAGGCGTTGAATTTGCCTATCTGCCCGTCCTTTGCAATCTCAAGCGCGAGGGGCGCGCCGCCCATATCGTTTGCGAAAAGCGATGCGGGGATTATCGAGGGGTCTATCTTGAAAATATTGTAAAAGCCCTCAAACATAGGCTCAAGCCAGACGGCAAGAGCGGGGGCAAGGATGATGATTCCTATCATCGAGAGCGAGGTCGCCGTAAAGAATTTAAAGCCTCTCTCAAACTCCTCGCCAAGTCCTAATTTGTTGCCGAAAAGGCGGTCGAGCGCGCCGAGAATGGCAAACGCCAAAAATATCCAAGTAAATATGCTCATAAAGAAATCTCCTCAAAGCCGTTTTGTGTCAGCACGAATTTCGATTTAAAGCCTGCCAGAAGGAGAAGCTCGCGAGCCTCGTCGAAGTGGCAGTCAAGATAGTTTTTATCGTGGCAGTCGGAAGTTATCACAGCGCCAAATCCGCGCCTCTTAAACTCTTTTAAAAGGTCAAGCGAGGGGTAGGGAGAGGTGCGGTAGCCACGCGCGATAGCACCCGTGTTTACCTCAAAGAATGGAATTTTGCCCGCGAGCGCGTCAATTGCCTCGGTGGCGTATTTTTTGTATAGAGGCGAAGTGGTATCTATAAATTTTAACGAATCATTATTTTTTGTAATAAGGTCAAAGTGGGCGAGAATATCAAAATCGCCCTTCTCGGGAATGGTTGCAACCGTTTCGTAATACGCCTTCGAGAAGGCAAGTCCGTCGCCGCCAAAATATTTGTCGACGTATTTCTGCGTGCCCTCGGCTCCTACGTCAAAGGTTACAAAGCCATCGCAGGTGTTTATGTAGTGTGCCGCACCGATTTTATAGTCGAGCCCCTCGGGCGTATGCTCCGAGCAGATTTCGTATTCGATTCCGAGGAAGATATCTATCTGCCCCTTGTATGTTTCCTTGAGCAAGGTGATTTCCTTGAGATATGCCGCCTCGTTTTCCGCATTTATACGTGTTGTCTTCAAATATGGGTGATATGAGTGCGACGAAAAACCGAGCGAGTCAAAGCCTTTTGAGAGGGCCTCGAGAATCATTTCCTCGGGCGTATTCTTTCCGTCACAAAAGGTACAATGCGTATGTAAGTTTTGTTTTTTGTACATAAATTTTTACTCTCCTTGGCATTCATCGTTGTATTATAACATAAGTAGGCGGAAAATGTAAATAGGTTTTTAAAATTGGGGAAAGATTTGATTGACAAACGCACCTTTTTGTGTATAATAAAATCATAGGAAGATACTAAAAGGAGTATTGATAGATTATGTTTAATGCAGAGAAGATAAAGAACGATTGCATAAATTGGATAAGAGAATTTTTTGAGGCAAACGGCAAGGGCTGTAATGCGGTGCTTGGAATTTCGGGCGGCAAGGACAGCTCGGTGGCGGCGGCTCTTTGTGTCGAGGCACTCGGAAAGGATAGAGTTATCGGCGTGCTTATGCCTCGCGGTGAGCAGTTTGATATTGACTGTGCATATAAGCTTGTAAATCACCTCGGCATTAAGCATTACGAGATAAATATTAAGGACGCGTTTGACGGGATAGTTAATGCTATGCCAAAGGAGCTTGAGCTTAGCGAGCAGTCGATAAATAATCTCTCGCCAAGACTTCGTATGTCAACGCTTTATGCAGTCTCGCAGAGTGTAAACGGACGAGTTGTGAACACCTGCAATCTCTCTGAGGACTGGGTTGGATATTCAACAAGATACGGTGACTCGGTGGGCGACTTTAGTCCACTTTCACGTCTTACCGTGCAGGAAGTCAAGGAGATAGGACACCTGCTCGGACTCCCTTACGACCTCGTTGAAAAGACGCCTATTGACGGTCTTTGTGGCAAGACCGACGAGGACAACCTCGGATTCACCTATGCCGAGCTTGACCGCTATATCCGCACAGGCGAGATAGACGACCTCGAAAAGAAGGCTCTCATCGACAAAAAACACAAGGCAAACCTCTTCAAACTTGAGCTTATGCCTTGCTTTGAGCCGGAGATTTGATTTTTATAGATAAAAAAATAAAAGGGAAGCGTGAGCTTCCCTTTTTTAGTTTATGTTTTTCCTGTTAATTAAAAGCTTCACAAAACAATATATTTCAAACGCCCCTATAAATTACCTAAAGGTAGGAACTTCGTTTGCAAAATTTGAAACAGCAAAAAAGAGAGGAATATTCCTCTCCTTTTTGTTAGTTGATTTTTTTGACAACGGGTGTGCCGTTACGTTTTGAAAGCTCGTACGAAGTATTAAACTCCATTATAAATCCGCCGTCTATCTTGTCTGCGAAAAGGTGGGGATCCTCGGAATTTGACTCGAACATATCGTAGTGATTGGGAATGTTTATCGGAGCCCCTATTTTTTTTGCGGTAATGAGTGCTTCATCGACGTTCATATTTCCGAGCCTGCCGTTTATGCAAATAAAGGTTGCGTCGGGCTTGTATGCCGAAATATCGAATAGCTTTTCGTTGTATAGAGTGTCACCGCTGAAATAGAGTGTCAAGTTCTCAGCTCGAATAATTACTCCAAACGCCTCGACCGTATGGTCGGCAAATACCGCCGTTATCTCAATGTCTCCCACAGAAATCTTTTCTCCCACCGAGAGAGCTTTTACGTTTTTCTTGCCAAGTGACAAAAGCTTTTCCTTGCCCTCGGAGGTGGTTATGAAAAGCTGTGAATCCCTCATAAGCGTCACCGTATCGGGATCAAGGTGGTCAAGGTGATCGTGCGAACAAATCACGGCATCGGGCGAGAGCTCACTTGCCTCAACGGGCATAGGAAGTGCTCTCGGTCGCTTTGCAACTCGATTTACGCTGTCCGAAAGGTAGGGATCGAGCACAATTTCACTCTTGCCGCTTCTGATTATATATCCGCTTTGTCCAAGAGTTCTAACAATCATTGTATGCTCTTGCCCCCGTCAACGTATATGCTCTGTCCCGTAACGTATCTTGATTCCTCGGAGCAAAGGTATGAGAATATACCTGTGCAGTCCTCGGGATTACCGTAAAATCCGACGGGAATGGAAGCGGCAACCTTTTTGGCATATTCCTCGTCTGAAAGAGCCTCGATGTTTCTGTCGGTATAAATTACACCTGGAGCTACGTTATTTACCGTGATATTATCCTTTGCAAGCTGAAGCGAGAGCGAGTGCATCATATTTGTCTGTGCCGCCTTTGAGGAAGAATAGACGAGCATATCGGGGTGAGGCTTTGCCTCTTGTACCGAGCCGACGGTGATTATTCTGCCCCAGCCCTGCTTTTTCATATAAGGCACAACGCCCTGAATGAGCAAGAGGGAAGAGATATAGTTGCAGTTGAGCTGCTCGAAGCAGTCCTTTGTAGTAAGCTCCTGCCAAGGAATACGGTACTGAATTGAGGCATTGAGGATAAGAATATCTACCTCGCTTACCTTTTTTGCAAGTGCCGCAGTCTCATCAAGGTTGCAAAGGTCGCCTGCTATTATCTCTGCAACTCCGCCCTTTTCCTCGATGATTTTTTTAAGCTCGTGCAGCTTTTCACTTTCACGAACGCCGTGGATAATTACCTTATAGCCCTCGCCGGCGAGGCGGAGTGCTACCGCACGTCCTATGCCTCTTGACGAGCCTGTTATAAATGCTGTTTTCATAGACACCTCTTAAAGTGCGGTCTGTGTATCGTTGGGGTCGCCGTTTCGTGCGATTTTTGAGAAGCGGTTATTTTTGCTCCCTCGATAGGATTTCCGTTTTTGTCGGTGACGGTGATTTTTGCATCACCCTTACGGTTTTTTTCAATACCCTCGCTGACCTTTTTGTCAACGAAGTCCTTGTGTGCTTCGAATAATTCAAGCACTTGGCGTCTGTCTGCCATATAAGTACCTCCGATAGTTATGTTAAGTTGTATTACACAGTAAGACTGAATGTGTGAGGAGTGTTTTCTTTTTTAGATAGCGATATATTCTTGACGGTCTTTTTTCCGTCAACTACGATTTCGACATCATAGTTGCCGTAAAATCCTCTGAAGGATGCAACGCCGTTATCATCGGTGACTATATCTTCCTCGGTGTGCCATTTCTCGCAAAGTAATTCTTTTATCTTCAAATACGCAGGCTTTGGTGTCATATCGAAACGCAAGAGTCCGCCGTAATAATAATTTTCACCAAGTGTCATATCCCCTTGCGACCGTGCAATTTTCTGCGGGTCGGGATTTTCAACGTATGCGTAGCCGTCAACAAGATTCCAATATATTATCTGTTCTACGTTCGGGTGTGAGAACCAGATGCTGTATAGCTTTTCGATGATTTCCGCCTGGATCGCCTCGTCCTCAGGCTCCCACGAATAGGCGGGAACGGTGACCTCGGTTACCTGCAGGGGTTTTCCAAAATTTGAATACAGATCCATATGACGGTAAAGGCTTTTGGGATCGAGATACTGTCTTGTATCTGCATATTCGTTTTCGCGTTTGTGGAAAAGATGATATTGCATACCGATAGCATCAATTCTCGCTCCCTTGAGCAGGTTTGCTTCTATGTAAGCATAATACTTGTCGGTGGCACGGCATTTGTCCTTCCAACAAATCATACCCCATTCATTGATACAAAGCTGATTGTTCGGAAAATATTTTTGGGCAAGCTTGAAGCACCACTCTATGTAGTCGGGTTCGTCATAAAAAACGGTCTTTCCGTTCGGCCACTCCATTTCGTTGGTTACCTCAATGGTGGGGATCTTGCTTCCGTAACGCTCTGATATTTCGGAATATCTGTGCTCAAGCTCTTGCTTTATCTCGTCTACGCTTGCCTTGCAAAGCCATTCGGGAAAGAACCGCTCGTATGCAAGTGCGTGCTCGCGGGGCTCGATGCCGTGCTTCTCGCAAAACTCGATACAAAGGTCGGGAGAGGGGCGTCTATATACCTTGGGGCTGTCCTTGGCGTATCTCGGCTTTCCTTTCTCAGGCTCAAGTGTATCCCAATAGAAGGGAACAGTAGCCATATTAAAGAGGTCGGCAAAGTATTTTTTGTATTTTTCGTTCTTTTCGTCGGTTTCAAGCTCGTCGAGCATAAAGATATTTGCACCGAAGCGGAACTCGTGTGTTTTTTGAGAGACGGTGATCTTTGCACCGCTTACGGGATTGCCGTTTTCATCGGTAACGGTGAGCTTTGCGTCACCCTTGCGGTACTTTTCAATACCCTCTGATACTTTAGCATCGACGAAGTCCTTGCGCGTATCAAAAAGCTCTAAAACTTTTCTTCTATCATTCATATTAAAGCTCCCAAAAGTTTTTTCAACACAATTATAGCACCAAAAATATTTCAAGAAAACCCAAAAAACGATACAAAAGGTTGACTTTTCGAAACATTTTCATTATAATAAAGCTGATAAAAGCAAAAAGCAGGTTTGATTTTCAAATTTTGCAGACGAAGTTTCTACCGTTAGGTAATTTATCGGTGAGGCTTAGGGCAAGTGGTTGAAAAGTTTTTGCGTCTCTTTTTTCAAAAAGAGACCGCAATCCAACGCGCGTAGCGTTGGTCGCTCGTCGCAACGAGCGAAACTCCCCTATCGTTCGAAACGCCACGAAGGGTGAATTTCGCCTGAGGCGAAA
>JAFVSI010000031.1 GCA_017503865.1 Clostridia bacterium
CCTTCGTGGCGTTTCGAACGATAGGGGAGCTTCGCTCGTTGCGACGAGCGACCAACGCTACGCGCGTTGGATTGCGGTCTCTTTTTGAAAAAAGAGACGCAAAAACTTTTCAACCACTTGCCCTAAGTCTCACCGATAAATTACCTAAAGGTAGAAACTTCGTTTGCAAAATTTGAAACAACCAATCTACAAATTGTGAAAGGTTTATTATGAACAACGGAAATGATAAGTCCTATACAGAGGGCATACAGATAAAATCCAATTTTGCCAAGTGGCTTGATAACTATTGGTATCACTACAAGTGGATAACGATAGGTGCCGTTTTTTTGATAGTCGTTCTTGTTGTCGGTCTTTTTCAGGCTACCGAAAAGAAGAAAGAGGACGTAACCCTTCTTTATGCGGGGCACTATCAGCTAAACGGACGCGAGGCAGAGGCAATAAGGGGCGTTTTCAATGCCGTAATGCCTGAGGATTTTGACGAAAACGGTGAAAAATATACGGGTATCGTCGAGTACCAGATATATTCCGAGGAGCAGATAAAAGATATCGAGGCTGCAACCGACGAGGTCGGTGTCCATCTTGACGTAAACAATCAGCACAATACGAATAATTATCAAATGTTTTACGATTACGTAAAGGTTGGTGAGACGGCAATATGCCTTCTTGATCCCTGGCTCTACCGCGAGCTAAATTCGTATGGCAGACTCTTGCCTATCGCTACGGCAATAGGTGACTCTTACGGATACGAGGAGGACGTGAACGGCGTCTATCTTGAGGATACCGAGATTTATAAGGAGTATTCCGCACTTCGTGTGCTTCCCGGTGATACAGTAATATGCTTTTTGAGGCAGCCCGTGCTTGGAAAGATATCCGATGACGCGTGCTATCAGAACGAGATAGAAATGCTCCGTGCCATACTTACTTATACGAAGGACTAAGAATAAGACACTATGAAAAGCAGAATTATTACAACGGCTTGTCTGTTTTTGACGGCAATGATATGGGGCTTTGCCTTTGTGGCACAGTTCTACGGTGCGGGAGAGGTCGGTGACTTTGCGATGAACGGGCTTCGTTTCCCGCTCGGCACACTCTCATTGTTGCCAGTAATGCTCATTTTCGAGAGAGGGAAATCGAGCAAGACCGAGAGAAAAAAGACGGTTCTTGCGTCTTTGTATGCGGGAACGGCACTCTTTATTGCCTCAACGCTTCAGCAGGTCGGTATTTCGGTTTCAAAAAGTGTTGGAATTTCAGGCTTTTTGACGGGACTCTACACTATTTTCGTGCCGATTGCGTGCTATCTTTTTTTCAAAAAGAAAACGGGATTTAATATAGTTGTTTCGGCAGTTCTTGCTGTCTTGGGAATTTTTATGCTCTGCATAAAGCCGGGCGTCGGTTTCTCGTTTGGATTCGGTGAGCTTCTTTTGCTCATAGGAGCGTTTTTCTGGACGGCACACGTTGTCGTCGTTGATAGATGCGGCAAGGACATTCGCTCACTCCATTTCTGCGTCGGACAGTTTTTTGTCTGCTCGGTGTGGAGCGTGCTTTTGATGGTCATTTTCGAAATGCCCACGATTGATAGCATTCGTGCGGCAGCTATCCCGATACTCTATGCGGGAGTGCTTTCGGTAGGTGTTGCCTACACACTTCAGGTAATCGGTCAAAAGAGGGCAGATCCCACCTTCGCGTCGATAATCTTCTCCACCGAGTCGGTGTTCAGTGCCATTGGCGGAGTAATATTCGGAATAGACAGCATTTCGTTCGTAGGATATATCGGCTGTCTGCTTATTTTCGCGGGAATAGTTATTTCCCAACTTGATTTTAAAAAGAAAAAAGCTCGTCCCGATGGTATTGTCGGAGAGTTAAAATAAAATTTTTGTGAGGTTTATTATGAAAAGAATTCTATCTTTGGTTTTGGCTCTTCTTATGATTGCTGCTACCTTTATTTCCTGCGGTGGCACGGGTGACGTGTCTGACACCGACGTAAGCGGCACAAACGACGTTGCAAATGCAGATACAGATGCACCCACCGAGGAGACTACCACACCTCCCGAGCCCGAGCAGCTCGTTATGGCTGAGTACGATATTTCAAAGTTCAAGATAATATACAATGCTCTTTATAACCTCGACTTCGCAAAGGAAGTTCAGGCAAAGTGCAAGGAGATCTTTGACGTGAGCCTCACCATCTCCCGTGATTCATCGAAGAATGAGTCGGAGTTTGAGCTTATTATCGGTGAAACGACAAGAGAGACCTCTAAAAAATTCATTAACTACAAAAATAAAGATTATATGAATCACTTTGGTCTTGGCGGCAACAACGGACAGGTTCAGTTCCTCGGTGTTGACGCACAGACTATACAGAAGTCCATAAACTTCTTTTTCAAATCCTGTGTAAATGTCGAAAAGAAGACCATTTCCGTTCCTTCAAAGGGCGTTCACGCTTTTGCTATCACTCCCGATAGCGTAAATATTCCCGTAAAGGACGATCCCGCACAGATAAGATTCGTTACAAACAACATTCTTCAGCAGTACATTAAGCCCTCGTGGAACCGTCAGGCAGACCTTATCGGCGGATTCTTGCTTATGGATGCCGACATCTATGCACTTCAGGAGTGTGATGGCAGCTATTGGCACAAGACCTATAAGCTGAATGAAGAGCTTGAAAAGATGGGATATGCAGTTGTTACCGACAATCTTAACACGGTAAACCCCATTTTCTATAAGGCTGACAAGTTCGAGCTTATCGAGGGCGGTTACAAGACTTATGATGTTTCAAGTCTTAAGGACGCGAAGGACAGATGGTATTCTTACGCAGTGCTTAAGGAAAAGGCAACGGGCAAGCAGATACTCGTTATGAGCACTCACTTTATCGCAGGTGCTGCTGATGATCTTGAGGCACACCGTCAGATTTGTGCAAACGAGCTTCCTAAGTTTGTGGCAGAGATGCAGAAGAAGTACCCGAACGCTCCCCTTATCTTAGGCGGTGACTTCAACTCCAACTGCGAGACCGAGTCCTATAATATTCTTTCAGAGGCTTTCCTTTCTGCAAGAGAGAGCAACGCCACAAAGAAGAATATGGACTATAAGACGAGCTGTTCGGTAGGAAAAGCTCCTGCAAGAGGCGGAGAGGGAACTGCTATCGACCACATCTTCTATACAAAGGGAATTACCCCTAAGCACTATGAAGCGATAGTTTCCACATATTCCTACGCATATTCCGACCATGTGCCTGTAGTACTTGACTTTATTTTAAATTAAGGTTATAATAGGATACAAAATAAAATAACCAAGGAGTGTTATTATGAAAAAATTTTTGTGTTTGTTTTTGGCATTGTTGACAGTTCTGCTTTGTGCAGTATCCTGCGGGAAGCCCGATGACAACGTCCCCGATGCTTCTAACGATCCCGTAACCGATGCACCCACGACCGAGGCTGAGATTGAGGTCCCTCTTGTTTTCAAGGACTATGATCTTTCGAACTTCAAGATAGTTTACGAGGGTGCTCAGAACGTTGCCGCCGCGAGAACTATTCAGACAAGATTCCAGAAGGAGCTTGGTCTTAATATAGGTATGATTCAGGCAACAGAAAAAAACGAGGTTGAATTCGAGATTATAATCGGCGAGACCTCGAGAGAAGTTTCAAAGCGTTGCTTTGACCTTAAGAGCGGTAAATATCTTACCGTAATGGGACTTTATGCCGACAACGGAAAAGTACAGCTTCTCGGAATCGACAATCAGACCAAGGATCTTTCTATCGACTACTTCTTTAAGAATATCGTAAATAAGGATACCAAAACCATAAATGTTCCCGAAAAGGGAGCGGTTACTGCAAAGCTCTCCGATAAGATGATACAGATCCCCGCTAAGGCGGACAAGAAATACATAAGATTCGTTTCAAATAATATCCTTAAGCAGAGCATTAATGATTCTTGGGACAGACTTTACGGACTTTTCGGTGCATACGTTTACATGGATGCCGATATATACGTACTTCAGGAGGTTGATTCCGCTTGGCACACCAAGTACGGTCTTACCGAGAGAATGTCGAGTATGGGATTTGAGATAGTTACAAATAACCAAGAAGTAGGCTGTCCTATTTACTATAAGGCTGACAGATTTAAGCTTATCGAGGGCGGGTATGAGAAGTACGACCTTACAAAGAGCCCCGAAAAGGAGGCAAGAAGCTTCTCTTGGGCTTGTCTTGAGGAAAAGGCAACAGGCAAGCGTCTTATCGTTATGGGTACCCACTTTATAGCAAACGGTAAGAGTACCGCTGAGGTAAAGGCTAACAGAGACATTCACCGTACGGTATGTGCAGAGCAGCTCGTCGCAAAGAGTGCCGAGCTTATGAAGAAGTACGGTGCTACCGCTACAGTTATGGGCGGTGACTATAACACGACTCCCACCACCGACGCATACAAGGTTATGCAAGAGGGTATGATGTCCGCAAGAGACCACGCACCCGAAAAGGTAAATATGGACTTTGCTACCGACTGCTCGGTTGGTAGAGCACCCGGAAGAGGAGCTGACAAGGCAATTGACCACGTATTCTACTCAAAGACAGGAATTACACCTAAGCACTTCCAGACTATTGTTTCGAAATTTGCTTATGCATATTCCGACCACGTTCCGGTATTTCTCGATTTCGAGCTTAACTAAAGGAGAAAAAAATGAGCGAAACAACCGACTTTAAGGCTCTTGTTCCCGAGAAAAAAGAGGGAACACTCAGACTTGTATCAAATAATATTTTACACCAGGCAATAGTAAACTCCGAGGAGAGACTCCTTGGACTTATTGCCGCATACAAGGTTTACGATGCCGATATCTTCTCGCTTCAGGAGGTTGACCGCGTTTGGCGTGAGGACTATCATTTCTGCGATACAATGGTATCTCTCGGCTACGCTCCTGCCAAAGGTCACGAAAATTCTCCGACTCCCGTATTCTATAAGGTTGATAAATTTAACTGTGTAGACAGCGGAAGTATTCCCTTTGACCTCACAGAGACTCCTGAGAAAGAGGGAAGAACTCTTTGGTGGGCTTGCCTTGAGGAGAAGGAACGCGGTAAAAAGATTATTGCAACAAGCTGTCACTTTATCTCAAGCGGCGGTAAGGCTACAAACGACGAGCAAAAGGCTCACCGTGAGCTTCACCGTCAGACCTGCGCACGTCAGCTTCCCGTGCTCGTAAAGGGACTTTGCGAAAAATACGGTGCGGTTGGCGTAAGTGCGGCTGATTTTAATTCAAACTGCAACAGTGCGGCGTACTCAATTCTTTCAAGCACAATGAACTCCGCAAGAGAGCTTTCACCCGTAAAGGTAAATATGGAGTATATGACAAGTTGCTGGATAAAGAGAGCACCTTATCTTGAGCCTATGACGGCAATAGACCACATCTTTTACACCGATGGAATTACTCCCGTGCGTTACGAGGTATTTATAAAGGAATTTTCCTATGCATATACCGACCATGTTCCCGTATTTTTTGATTTTGAATTAAATTAAGTTGGCGAAAAATGAAAAGATTATTTTGTTTGATATTGGCTTTTATAATGCTTTTAGGAGCACTTGTTTCCTGCGACAGTGCGAATGATGTTGCTACTGATGATTCGGTGCCGACCGACACCACAGCTGACGAGGGCTATACGGAGGCTGATGAGCCTTATGAGGAAGAAACCTTTGCCGAAGTAGCCCTCAAGGAATATGACCTTGAAAAGTTCAAGATAGTATATGACGGTGACGATTATGCCGTCTATGCCGAAACTCTCAGGGACGAAATAAAGGAAAAGACTTCGCTTGAGCTTGAGATAGTTAAGGACGGCTCGGGCGGTACTGAGGGCGAGTGCGTTCTTTTGGTGGGCGAGTGCAAGAGACCTGTCTCAAAGGTCGTATTCGACTACGCAAACCGCATATATTTTGACAAGGTTGGATTTTCGTGCGACAACGGCAGAGTACAGCTTTTCGGCCGTGACCGCAACACTATAAACGCGTCGATAGATTATTTTATCGAAAATTCGGTAAATAATAATTCTACCGTGATAAATATCCCCGAAAAAGGTGACGTCGGTACAGTAAACCCCGCTATGGGCAACACTATACCGAAAAAGACTACGAAAAACACTCTTCGTGTAGTATCAAACAATATCCTTCTTCAGGACCTTTTGCGTTCAACTGAGAGAGCAACAGAGCTATTTGTGGCGTTTGGACTTATGGACGCAGACGTTTATGCACTCCAAGAGGTAGATATGCTCTGGCATACCTTCTACAAGCTCGATAACAATATGAAGCGAATGGGATATGAGGTGTATCCTCCGAACAACTCAAAAGCGAGAAATCCCATATTCTATAAATCGGAAGTGTTCAAGCTTCTTGAGGGCGGCTCTAAGGCATATGACTCCTCAAAGTTTACCGACGGAACCTATCCCGGCTCGTCCTACAACTGGGCGTGCCTTGAGCATAAAGAGACGAAAAAGCAGATAATTGTTGTAAGCACTCACTTTGTAGCACGTATGACCAACGCAGAGCTTACCGAAGCGGAGAGACTCGAAAAGGCAAATGTCTACCGTGAGGAGTCTGCAAGGCAGCTTCTTGCGGCACTTGATGAGATAAAGAAGACTTATACGGATGCGGCGGTCGTTGTTATGGGTGACTTTAACAACAACTGCGAAAGTCCCGCATATAAGCTTCTTTCAAGCAAATTAGAGTCTGCAAGAGACAAGTGCGAAAGCACTAAAAATATGAACTTCAGAACCTATCTCGGTCAGCCTCTCGGTAGAGCACCCGAGAAGGGAAGCGACAAGGTGCTTGACCACGTATTCTATTCACAGGCGGGTATCACGCCTCTTCACTACGAAACAGTAATTTCTCCCTATACATACGCATATTCCGACCACGTTCCCGTTCTCTTTGATTTTAAACTCAAATAAATAGGAACGGTCTATATGCCTTTTTGTAGGAGGTATATGATGAACGAAGATAAGAAAAGAGATTTCCTTTTAGGATTTTTAGTGACGCTCGCAGCTTTCGGTACGATAGCTGCGACGTTGCTTATAATTCTCAATATTTGACGTTAAATAGGTGTTTATCGGGGAGTTAGTTTGTGTTGAGAGCGGCGGGAGTAACCCCCCGCCCTACAAAATAAAGCGTCTTTGTGCCCGCTCGGAGTGCATAACTCGGAGCAAGGGCTGCGGGAGCGACTTTGATTACAACCGAACATTATCTCAATATCTGCGTTTGAGCGAATATTGAGGTAATTACTTCACCTTTGTTAAATAAAAATGGGTGAAAGTTTTTGGAGTGATAGACCTTTTTTAAAAGGTTTTCGGAAAGTCCTAATACAAACTAACTAACCGACAAATTAAATTTTGAAAGAACTAACATAGAAAGGCGGGTAGAATGAGACTTGATAAATTTCTCAGTGTTACGGGCACTCTTTCCAGAAGCGAGGCGAAAAAGGCTGTTCGCAAGGGAAGAATTTTCGTAAACGGAGCGAGTGTCAGGGCGTCTGACGTTGAGGTCGATCCCGACACGGACAAGGTCGTTTTTGACGGCAAGGTCATCGAATACCGCCGTTTTACTTATATAATGCTCAACAAGCCCGAGGGCTACGTGAGTGCCACCGACGACGCAAGGGAACGTACGGTGCTTGACCTCTTGCCTGATGAGCTTCGCAAATTCAATCTTTTCCCTTGCGGAAGACTTGACAAATACACGCTCGGTCTTATGCTTATAACCGATGACGGAGAGCTTTCTCACAAGCTCCTTGCCCCGAAGAGCCACGTAGAAAAGAGCTATCGCTTTAAAAGCGAGGCAGGCGTGAGCGAAGAGGACAGAAATAGACTTGAGACGGGCGTTTATATAGACGGTGGCTACCTCACAAAGCCCGCGAGGCTCACGCTTGATAGCGAGGGTGCTTCAAGTGGCGTCATAACGATACGCGAGGGCAAATACCACCAAATAAAAAGAATGTTCGAGGCTACCTCGAATAAAATCACTTATCTTGAAAGAATAAGCTTTGGACCGCTGACGCTTGATAAGTCACTCTCACGCGGAGAATGGAGATTTCTCACGCCCGAGGAGATAGACGCACTTGCGGCGGCAGTTGAAAAAAATAATTAAAACCGGTTTGTTGAAAGGATTTTTTAGTATTTATGGACATTATCAAAACACTTGCCAAGGAATTTAACATTAAGGAGACACAGGTCGAAAAGACGGTCGAGCTTATCGACGAGGGTAACACCATACCCTTTATTGCCCGTTACCGTAAGGAAGTTACGGGAAGTCTTGACGATACCGTTCTCCGTGAGCTTTTCGACAGACTTACTTACCTTCGTAACATAGAGAAGAGAAAGGAAGAGGTCAAAAACCTTATTGCCGAGCAGGGCAAGCTTACAGACGAGCTTTCCGCCGCTATTGACGCCGCTCAGACGATAACCGAGGTTGACGATATATACCGTCCTTTCCGTCCACACAGAAAAACACGTGCATCGGTTGCAAGAGAAAAGGGACTCTCGCCCCTTGCCGAGCTTATTATGCTACAAGAGGCAAAATATGAGCCCACTCTTGAAGAGACCGCAGCCGAGTATATAAGCGAAGAGAAGGGAGTTGCCTCTGCCGAGGAAGCACTCGCGGGTGCGTGTGACATAATCGCTGAGGAGATCTCCGACAACGCAGATTATAGAAAGAATATAAGAAAGATAACCTTTGATAACGGCACTATAAGCACAGTTGCCGCAAAGGAAGAGGAGTCGGTTTACAGCAAGTATTACGAGTACAGCGAGCCGATAAAGAGAATTCCTCACCACCGCATACTCGCTATAAACAGAGGCGAGAAGGAAGAGTTTTTGAAGGTCACTCTCTCGGTCGAGAAGGAGCTTGTCCTAAATTACCTTATGTGTCAGGCGGTTACTAACGTCAAGAGCCCTGCGTACAAGTACGTAAGCTCGGCAATTATAGACAGCTATGACAGACTTATTTCTCCCTCTATCGAGCGTGAGATAAGAAACGACCTTTTCGATGCGGCAAGTGAGGGAGCTATCAAGCTCTTTGCAGACAATTTGAAGCATCTTCTTATGCAGTCGCCCTTAAAGGGCAAGACGGTGCTTGGCTTTGACCCCGGTTACGTAAACGGTTGTAAAACCGCTGTTGTTGACAAGACCGGAAAGGTGCTCGACACGGCAGTTGTTTACCCCACGACCAAGTCGCAGTACAAGATTGACGAGGCAAAGCGTATAATCAAGGCTCACATAAAGAAGTACAACGTTGACGTTGTAGCTATCGGTAACGGCACGGCGTCAAAGGAAAGCGAGATGTTTATTGCTGACATTCTTCGCGAAATGGATACAAATTGTAAATATATCGTCATCAGCGAGGCAGGTGCGTCGGTCTACTCTGCGTCAAAGCTCGCGGCTGAGGAATTTCCTGATTTTGACGTAATGCAGCGTTCTGCTGTCTCCATTGCCCGCAGACTTCAGGATCCCCTTGCCGAGCTTGTGAAAATCGAGCCTAAGGCAATAGGCGTGGGACAGTATCAGCACGATATGAAGCCCGCACGTCTTGACGGAGCACTTACGGGCGTTGTCGAGGACTGCGTTAATGCTGTCGGAGTCGACATAAATACGGCGTCATATTCGCTTCTTTCCTACATTTCGGGAATAAATATGACGAGTGCAAAGAACATCGTAAAGTACCGTGAGGAGAACGGTGAATTCACTAAGCGTTCGCAGATTTTAAAGGTGCCGAGAGTCGGTGCTAAGGCGTTCGAGCAGTGTGCAGGATTCTTGCGAGTTCCTCGCTCTAAGGAAATTCTTGATAACACGGGAGTTCACCCCGAGAGCTACGAGGCGGCTCACGCTTTGCTTGATATGTTTGGCTACACCGAGGACGACGTAAGACGCGGAGCTCTCGGAGACCTCTCCGACAAGGTAAAGGCGGCGGGTAGCACCTCGGTTTGCGAAAAGCTCGGCATCGGTGCACCTACTCTTTATGACATAGTCGAGGAGCTTAAAAAGCCCGGACGTGACGTGCGTGAGGATTTTGATGCCCCCGTGCTTCGCGACGACGTGCTCGGTATGGAAGACCTCAAACCCGAAATGGTACTCACGGGTACTGTTAGAAACGTTATAGACTTCGGTGCGTTCGTTGATATCGGTGTCCATCAGGACGGTCTCGTTCATATCTCCGAGCTTTCTGACCGCTACGTAAAGCACCCGTCTGACGTTGTCTCGGTCGGTGACGTTGTCAAAGTTAGAGTTCTCGCTGTCGACGTTAAGAAGAAGAGAATCTCACTTTCGATGAAAAATATTAAATAAATTTATATTTGTCGAACGGGTTTTAGTGTTTGCAAAGTACAACCCGTGTGCCGAGCAAAGCGAGATGGGATCTCACACGGGCAAATGTAAGGGTGTAGTAGCTCCCGATGCAGAGCATCGCCCTAACGGGTTCGACTCCGCACCTTCGGTGCTCCGCTCAGGATGACACGAAAAACGGAGTTCGTAGGGCGGGGACTTACTCCCGCCGAAAAAAGAACGCCCCCATAAAGTACCCCTTCGCGGTAGAAACCTTTGGTTTGCAAAATTTGAAGGTGTTAGATAAAAATCTGTTATAAATCAAATGTTTTAATATATTAAAATTCAAAAATCAATTATTTCGCTGATATTTACAAAAAAGATGTGATTTTGTGTATTTTGCACAAATATAAGTATTAAAGTTTGGAAAAAAAACTCTTGCAATTTGCGATAGAATTTGGTACAATAATATGGCATAAGTTTGTTTAAAAATAATTGCAAGATATATTTTCAGGAGGAATTTCTAAATGGCAAGTTTGTCTCTCAGACACATTTACAAGAAGTATCCCGGCGGCGTTACAGCTGTTTCGGATTTTAACCTTGAAATTAAGGACAAGGAATTTATAGTATTCGTAGGTCCTTCGGGTTGTGGTAAGTCCACTACACTCCGTATGATCGCAGGACTTGAGGAGATCACCGAGGGTGAGCTTTTCATTGGCGATACACTCGTTAATGACGTAGCTCCTAAGGATAGAAAGATAGCGATGGTGTTCCAGAACTACGCTCTTTATCCTCATATGACAGTATTTGAGAATATGGCATTCGGTCTTAAGCTCAACAAGACTCCCAAGGAAGAGATCAAGCGTCGCGTTGAAGAGGCAGCAAGAGTACTCGATATCACCCACCTTCTTGACAGAAAGCCTAAGGCTCTTTCCGGTGGTCAGAAGCAGAGAGTTGCGCTTGGACGTGCTATCGTTCGTAACCCCATGGTATTCCTTCTTGACGAGCCTCTCTCGAACCTTGACGCAAAGCTTCGTGCAGCCATGAGAACTGAGCTTACAAAGCTTCATAAGAGAGTTGAGACAACGTTTATATACGTAACCCACGACCAGGTCGAGGCTATGACAATGGCAACGAGAATCGTTGTTATGAAGGACGGTCTTATCCAGCAGGTAGATACACCTCAGAAGCTTTACGACCAGCCTTGCAACATCTTCGTTGCAGGATTTATCGGAACTCCTCAGATGAACTTCATCAACGGTGTTCTTAACAAGAAGGACGACGGCCTCTACTTCGACTTTGAGGGCGTATCCGTAAAGATCCCCGGCGACAAGGCAGACGCTCCCGAGCTTGCTGATTACATAGGTCAGGAAGTTGTACTCGGTATTCGTCCCGAGGGTATTAACGATGATGCTAACGTTGTTGCGGCTAATGCTGAGACCAAGACAGTTCTTGACGTTGACGTTGACGTAGTTGAGCTTATGGGTGCTGAGATCTACCTCTATCTCAATATCGGTGAGACAAACCTTATTGCAAGAGTATCTGCTCGTTCCACTTCTCGTGGTGGCGACAAGATAAAGGTTGCCTTCGATATGTCGAGAGTTCATATCTTTGATAAGGATACAGAGCGTTGCGTAATGCATCTTTAATTAAATAAAAACACTAAAGCTCTCCTGCACTGCGTGGGAGAGCTTTTTATAAAATTCAAAAAATGAAAGGAGTTGGTTAGGTGGATACGTTGCCCCGAAGTTGCGCCGAAGAGGCAGCCTTAATTTTGGGTGTTCCAAAAATAATGAGATGCTTTTGTGATATAAACATCGGTCCGAGATTTTTGCTCTGATTTTTAGAGCTTTTCAATCGAATTTTCACAAAAAAACACTACTTTAATTTTTGGAGGATATACACCCGTGTTAAAACCTTTGTTATTACAGCTAATACTTATTTTACTTAATGCTTTTTTTGCCGCTACCGAGATAGCACTTATCTCTCTTAACGAGAAAAAGGTACGTGCACAGGCTGAGGACGGCGACAAAAAGGCAAAGAAAATGCTAAGAATTATAGAGAATCCCACAAAGTTTCTCTCGACCATTCAAGTAGGAATAACCCTTGCAGGCTTTCTCGGCTCCGCTTTTGCGGCAGACAGCTTTGCCGGAGAGCTTACCGAATTTATAATCAAGGTATGCAAGGTGCAAAATGTTTCCTATGATGTAATGCACACCGTTTCGGTCGTAATCATTACACTTATTCTATCGTATTTTACACTTGTGCTTGGCGAGCTTGTTCCAAAGAGAGTTGCAATGAAGCATAAGGAAAAGCTTGCGGGAGCCGCTTGCGGATTTATTTCATTCCTCGCAACCGTTCTTAAGCCTATAATTTGGTTCCTTACCGTTTCAACAAACGGTATGCTCCGTCTTTTTGGCATAAATCCTCACGAGAAAGAGGAGCCTGTCTCGGAAGAGGACATTGTTATTATGCTCGATGCGGGAGCTGACGAGGGAACGCTTAAGGAAGACGATATCGAGTACATAAAGAACGTCTTTAAGCTTGAGAGAAGAACGGCAGCCGATATAATGACGCCCCGTAGTGCTCTCGTTGCCGTGCCAAGTGACATATCTCACGAAAAACTCATCGAGATAATCGAAAGCGAGGGATATTCGAGAATTCCCGTGTATGAGGACAACGTGGACAAAATAGTCGGTATTCTTCGTGTAAAGGATTACCTTCTTAACTGCCACCGCCCCGATTTCAAGCTCGAGGACGTGCTTCTTGAGCCTGAATTCGTGCCCGAGACAGTCCATCTTGACGCTCTCTTTAAGGATATGCAGGACACACGTGTTCATATGGTAATAGTCCTTAACGAGTACGGTCTCACGCTTGGCGTGCTTACGATGGAAGACATTATCGAGGAGCTTGTGGGCGAGATATGGGACGAGCAGGACGAGGCTGACGAGGTCATCGCACCTATCCTTATGGTTGAAGAGAACGTTTATAGAGTCCTTTCAAGTGTCACTATTGACGAATTTTTCGAGTTCTTTGAGCTCGAGAAAAATGAGGAGATAGTTTCGACCACCGTAAACGGCTGGCTTTCCGAGCATTTTGGAAGCATACCCGAGGTCGACAGTGAGCTCGAGTACGAAAATCTCACCGTTCGTGTTACAGATGCCGACGAGCAGAAGGCAAACGAGGTGCTTGTAACCGTAACCCCCAGAGTCGATGACGACGATGAGGAAGACGATGACGTGGACGAGCCCGATGAGGACGAAGCCGAAGATAAAGAATAAAAATAGCGGAGTGCATAGCACTCCGCTTATTTTATTCCCACCAAACACCGTTGATGTCAAGTGTGTTTTCTGTGGTGTTTATTGTTGTTATATTTGCTGTATTGTTGCCGAGATAGATTGCTTTTCCGGAAATATTTGTGGGGATTTTTACAATGGCAACAGCTTCGCCCTCACACTCGACTTTAAGATAGGAATCCTTTGCGAGCGAGAGATTTTGGCTCGTTCCTATGCTCGAAAAATTCTTTGCGTGAGTTGCTTCGCTCGACATAGCACCCGAGGGCATTAGAGCAAGTACGCGTCCGCCCTTGTAGGTATAGCCCTGCTCGCTGTCAATGGGCGAATTTCCACCCGAGGTCGAGATAACTACCACGTCACCGCCCGCAAAAACAATGCCGTTATAGGAGCTCCTGCTGTTCGAGTCAAGTCCGTCACCGCCTGCATAAACGTATATGCTGCCTCCGTTTACGGTAATGCCTGCGTCAGTCGTGCCCGTTGAGTTTATACCGTCATCGGAGGATTTTGCCGAGATATTGCCGCCGTCAATTACGACTTTTGTGCCCTCGAGTCCCTCGTAGCTCGAAAGAATATTGATATTGCCGCCCGTCACAGTGAGAATTCCGTCGGCGTGAACGGCATCGTCACTTGAGAAAAGAGTGAGCGTACCGCCCGAAATCGAGACGTTTCCCGTTGGAGTGTTGCCATTCTCGAGTGCCAAAGAATCTCCCGCGTGCAAAGCATCGTCAAACGCCTTTACACTCACTGTTCCCGCAAGGATATTCACCTCGTTTGCCGCCTTTATGCCTTTAGCGGATTGTGCAGATTTTTCGGTATTTCCGTCGCCCATACCGCCAAAACCGCCGGGGCGTCCGCCACTGTTATTTCCGCCAGGTCTTGCCATTCCGCCATAGTCTTTATTCGGCTTATATCTATCGTTGCGGCTCGGGGGAATCTCGCCCTCGGGTAGAGTCATTTCCTCACGGGGGAAGGGAGCACCTTCAAAGCCAAAGTCGCCCGTACCGAACCCTTCCATACCAAATTCACCCCTGCCGAAATCTCCCTCGGGCGTTTGAGGCTCTTCGGGCGTATCCTCGGTCTTTGCGGTGTAATTTGAATATTTGCCCGTGTATACCGTGAGTGAGGTATCCTCACCGTTAATATTTACGTCAAAGGAGGCGTCAATGCCGTCTCTCGCGGCATAAATCGTGTGAGTACCGCTCAAAATCGAAACCGTACCTCGCTGATTTCCCTTTGAGGAAACGTCACTGTTCGAGGTCTTGATGCCGTCTCCCTCAAAGGCGATAAGAGTTGTATTACCGCTCTCAACGCTTACGCTGTCGTTGCCCTTAAGGGCATTGTCGGCACAGGCAACCGTGAGAGTGAGATTTTTTACCTTGAGGTCGTCCTTTGTGTGAATGCCGTTGTTTTGCTCGGAGACTACCGAAAGAGAGCCCTTTCCGCAAATTTCAAGGTCGCAAAGCGAGTGTATCGCACCCGAGAAAAGCGTTTCGTCGGTCTCGTCTATTCTCGCACGGGTGTCATAGATATAATTTTTATAATTTTTCTTAGCGGTAATCGAGACTTCGTCACCGCTGTTTATGAGAATTGGATTTGTGGAGTTTGAAATAAGCGAAAACCCGCAAAGCTCAATATCAAGCTTATATTCGTCACCAACGTCAACGACGATATTTCCCTTGAGCTTTCCCGAGATCGAATACACCGAGTCGGCAGACAGGGAAGTGAAGGTGAGGGTGTTGTCCTCAAGCTTAAATGCGTTAGGTGTACCCGACACGCATTTTACCTCAATTTCCTTGACGTCACCCTCAAAAAGTCCGTCATAGACGCCGAGCGAGTCGAGAGATTCACCGAAGGTCGCCTCAAAATTTAGAGCTTGGTCGGGCGAGGTGCTGTCTGTACCGTCATTTTTTTGAATTGACTCGCCACACGAGGACAAAAGCAAGGCAAGGCTTAAGGCAAGCGTGCCAAAAACAAGAATATTTTTTTTATTTTTCATATATTTTCCTCTTTTTAAAGCTCCATTGTAGAGGTGTCCTGCTTTGACACGGTTATTTCGAGATTTCCGTTTCGACAGCGGAGCTTGTCGATAAGCTCCTTTTCGCGTCCTACGTCTTTTAACGTCACGTTGTAGGTGAGCCTGAACATGCTGCCCATATTTGTCGATTTTACTCGCACAAGCTCAACGTTTCTCGCGTATTCCTCAAAGACTTCCTCGAAAACTCCCGAATAATCAAGGTCCTCGGGAATGGTGACGTTGAAGGTTTTATATTTCTCGGCATTTTTCTTTGCACCGAAATCAAGTACGTTGTAGAGCGTGAATACAAGCGAGAGCAGAACGGTGAAGAGAAGTGCATACGCAAGGTAGCCCATACCGGCGATAAGTCCCGCACCCATTGCGAGAAAGAGTGTGCATATCTCCTTTGCACTACCGGGCACAGAGCGGAATCGTACGAGGCTGAAGGCACCCGCTACGGCAACGCCCGCACCCACGTTGCCGTTGACCATCATAATTACGACGCAAACAACAGCGGGGAGAAGGGCAAGAGTTACCACAAAGCTCTTTGTGTATCGTGTGCGGAACATATAGGAAAGTGCCATAATGATTCCCGCAAGCAGAGATACACCGAGGCATAAAAGAAAATCACCGAGGCTTATTACACTTATAAGCTCACTGTCAAAAATTCCTCTGAATAAGTCGTTAAAAGACATAATTTTTTCTCCTTGTTTGTAAATTGGGATTTATCGAACGGATTGATAAAAGTGGTTAAAAAGTTTTGGTCGAGCTTTTTCAAAAGCTCGCGGAGCTCGAGGCGGAGCCTCGTGAAAACGGCACTTTCTTTTGCTTAGCTTTTCTTTGTGCCTCTTTCCGCAAAGAAAAGCGGCAAACGATTTAGTTAGTTTGCGTTTAGTGAGGGGAACCCCCTCGTGTGCGTTCCCCTCTTTCGCCCAAAGGGCGAAATTCACCCTTTGTGGCGTTGCGAACGATAGGGGAGTTTCGCTCGTTGCGACAAGCGACCAACGCTACGCGCGTTGGATTGCGGTCTCTTTTTAGAAAAATAACTCCGCTTCGCTTCGTCACACGAACTGATGTTCGTGTTCGAGACGCAAAAACTTTTCAACCACTTTCCCTAAGCCTCACCGACAAATCAAAATTTGAAAGCATATTCGGCACTGTCTGTCGCCGCTTTTAGCTTTGGAAATATAATGTTTGCATACGCCGTTCCGTATTTTGAGAACGAGGTTTTGTAGATATGCTCGGCAGAGAGTATCTCGGTCATAAAAAGGGGGATTCCGCCCGAGCATTTTATCTCCATAAGTATCTGCCCGTCACGAAGAAGGGGCGTGCCGTAAGGCTCTGCTTCGAGTGAAAGATTTTCGTCACGGGCGAAAATGTTTTCGTCAAAGGTCACCCTGAAATCGCTTTTGTCAAGCGAATAGTACGCCTCTCGCTCATAGGAGAGAAAAACGGTTGGGTGAAGGCTCTCGTAAAAGCTTAAAAAATAATCTATTTCCCGCGTTATCTGCGTGTCCTTGCCACAGTGCGACTTTTCACCAAGCCAGCTCTCAGCTATCCCGAGCGGAAGGGCAATTCGCCGCTTATAGACCACGCTTTTGTACTTCTTTTTCAGCTCAACAAATACGTCGCTCTCCTTCGTTGCCCTCTCGTAGCTTCTTATTCGGAGCTTTTCTTTATATACGGGCTTTTCTATAGAGCGTCGAATGAGCCGCATGGTGTCGGTATCGTAATAGATATTGCGAATGGTAGACCGCCCGTATTTGTCGAGCTTCATATACGGAGCGATTTTTTCGAGAATTTTCTCTTTTTGCTCGGCATTTATGAGATATTTTAGCTCATATCGCTTAAAAACCGTCTGGTAAGCCACCCTCTCACCTCCAAAATTATCCTTATGATACCATTTTAAAAAGCGTGTTTGAAATAAAAAAGAAAGAAATGTGAAAATTTCCCACTTAAAATATGACGATACGATGAATTTATCAAAAAATTACTTGACTCGATGAGAATTCTGCGATAAAATATACTGTATATAATTCTTTTTATCTCTAAGGAGAGAAAAAATGTCAAAGGAAATAAATATTGAAAATATCGACAGAAATTTTAAGATAGAGACAAATATAGACGAGCCCGACCTTCGTTTCTATGACGTAAAGGAAGCACCCTTTGAGCTTTACGGCTTTTGTGAGAATTTTCAGAGACTTCCCGACGATGTTGCAAACAACGAGGCGGTCAACGATAACGTGAGAAATCTTTATAAGATGAGTGCAGGCGGCAGAGTTCGCTTCGCTACCGACTCACCCTATATAGCAATAAAGGCGGTTATGCCCAAGGTATCTCGTTCGACAAAGGGAACTATTCTCGGTAACTGCGGCTTCGACCTCTATATTGACTCCGACGATGGCTGTCAGAGTATGTTCTGTCGCTCCTTTATCCCGCCTATGAAGGTAAACGAGACTAACGGATACGAGTCAAAGGTTACATTCAGAACGAGAACTATGCGTAATTATACGATAAACTTCCCGCTTTACAGTGAGGTCGCCGAGCTTTATATAGGTCTTTCCGACAGTGCTAAAGTTACTGGCGGTGCAAAATATCGCGATATTTTGCCCATAGTTTATTACGGAACGTCGATTACTCAGGGTGCATGTGCATCACGTCCGGGCAACACGTATCTCTCTATGATAGCACGCGAATTGAATATAGATTATAAGAACATCGGATTTTCCGATGGTGGTCGAGGAGAGAAGCCACTTGTCGATTACTTTGCAAAGCTCCCTATGTCCGCTTTCGTCTGTGATTATTCGACAAACGTAGGTCCCGCAGGGCTTCGCAGAACCTTCCTTGACTTTTATAAGACCTTCCGCGAGGCACAGCCCGATGTTCCGTATATTATGGTCGGTCGCCCCGACACATATCGCGAAACCCCCGATTTTCCGAGCATCAAGGATATGTCCGAAAACAGAGCAATAATGGTCGAGACATACAACTATGCGGTAGCAAACGGTGACGACTTGGTCTATTATATTGACGGCGAGAGCCTTTGGTCAGGTCCTTTTTCGGACAGCTGTACTGTTGACGGAGTTCACCCGAACGACCTCGGATTTGCCTATATGGCAGAGGCAGTTCTTGCTACTCTTAAGCGTATAATAAGAGACGGAAAGCTCTATCGCGGGAATAAATAAGGGCATTTTTGCCATACTACACTTATAAATATTTTTTAGGAGAAAAAATGGCTAAGATATATACGTCAGCCGATATGCTCGTCGGCAAAACTCCACTTCTTGAGCTTACTAACATCGAAAAAGAATACGGGCTCTCTGCAAGGCTTCTTGCAAAGCTTGAATATTTAAATCCTGCAGGCTCTGTCAAGGATAGAGCGGCAAAATATATGCTTGACGATGCCGAGGCGAGAGGGTTTCTTACAAAGGATTCGGTCATAATCGAGCCAACCTCGGGAAATACGGGCATTGGTCTTGCCTCGGTTGCTGCGGCGAGAGGGTATCGAATTATTATCGTTATGCCCGAGACTATGTCAGTCGAGCGTAGAGTTCTTATGCGTGCATACGGAGCCGAGCTTGTCCTCACCGAGGGTGCTCTCGGTATGACGGGTGCGATAAAGAAGGCTGAACAGCTCGCAAAGGAGATTCCAAACAGCTTTATAGCGGGGCAGTTTACAAATCCCGCAAATGCAAAGGCTCACTTTGAGACTACGGGCCCCGAAATTTTTGAGGACACCGACGGAGAGGTCGATTTCTTCGTTTCAGGTGTCGGCACTGGCGGCACTATAACGGGTGTTGGCGAGTATCTTAAATCGAAAAAGGACACGGTAAAAATTGTGGCGGTCGAGCCTGCGGATTCAGCAGTGCTTTCGGGCGAGAGTGCAGGTGCTCACAAGCTTCAGGGCATCGGTGCGGGATTTATACCCGAGGTGCTTAACACCGCCGTTTACGATGAGATAATTAAGGTCACTACAGATGGGGCGTACGGAGCAGCAAGGCTTATGGGCAGACGCGAGGGCGTTCTCGTCGGAATTTCCTCGGGAGCGGCACTCCACGCCGCAATCGAGGTGGCAAAGAGAGAAGAGAACAAGGGCAAGACTGTTGTCGTGCTTCTTCCCGATACGGGCGACAGATACCTCTCCACCGACCTTTTTGCAGAATAAATGTATGTTAATGTAAATGCGGGGGAGCCTATTTTGCAAAAATGGTTCTCCCCGCATAAAACAACACACACCTACAAATCAAAATTTGAATTCATTAAAGGAGAATGAAAATGAACTACGAATATAAGAAAATACTAACAATACAAGACATTTCGTGTGTAGGACAGTGCTCACTTACGGTTGCACTTCCTATACTTTCGGCGTGCGGAATGGAGACGGCAATACTTCCGTCAGCGGTGCTTTCAACGCATACGGCAGGCTTTAGCGGATTCACTTTCCGTGACCTGACAGATGATATGCCTGCAATAATTGAGCACTGGAGGCGTGAAAAAATATCCTTTGACTGCATATATACCGGCTATCTCGGCAGTATAAAGCAGGTCGGTTACGTTAAGGATATTCTTGACACTATGGGTAAAGAGGGAAGTGTGAGGGTGGTTGACCCTGCTTTTGCCGACAACGGTAAGCTTTATCCCATATTCAATGACGAGTACGTGGCGGCTATGAGAACTCTTTTGCCGTCATCGGATATTCTCGTTCCGAACATAAGCGAGGCGTGCTTCCTTTCGGGAATGGAATACAAGGAGAGCTATGACGAAGCATACATAGATGGTCTTCTTTCTGCCCTTGTAAAGCTCGGTGCTTCGACTGTCGTGCTTACGGGCGTTGGCTATGAGCCGAATATGACCGGAGTTGTTGTTTATGAGAATGGCAAAAAGAGCTACTATCCTCACCGTCGCATTGCAAAGGGCTGTCACGGCACGGGCGACGTCTATGCCTCTGCCTTCACAGGAGCTCTTTTGAGAGGACACTCGGCATATGACGCGGCAAAGATCGCGGCTGATTATACCGTTATCTGTATCGAGAACACACAAGGTGACGCAGACCATTGGTACGGTGTAAAATTTGAAACAGCCCTCCCCGAGCTTATCAAAATGCTTTAAATAACGGAGACTTAAAATGAAGTTGACTGAAATATTTAACAGTGGCAAACTGTCCCTCTCGTTCGAGGTATTTCCACCTAAGAATGACACCGCTTTTGATAGTGTAAAGAGTGCGACCGAGGAGATAGCAAAGCTGTCACCGTCATTTATGAGCGTGACATACGGAGCAGGTGGCGGAACGAGCAGATATACCCTTGACATAGCCAAAAATATCAAGGAGCGTTACGGCGTACCGACTCTGGCACACCTCACTTGCGTTTCGTCAACGAGGGAGACTGTCCGTGCAAAAATTGAGCAGATTCGTGCGGCGGGTATTGATAACGTAATGGCACTTCGTGGGGATATACCTAAGGAGCTCCTCGGTGCTGACCGCTCCGCTTGGGACTATAAGCACGCAGTTGAGCTTGTAAAGGAGCTTCGCGAGAGCGGAGCCGACTTTTGCATTGGCGGTGCTTGCTATCCCGAAATACACCCCGAGAGTCAAAATCAAAAGGAAGATATAAAGTACCTTAAAGAAAAGGTCGAGGCAGGCTGTGATTTTCTTACAACTCAGATGTTTTTTGACAACAATCTACTTTATAATTTCCTCTATAAAATTCGCGAGGCGGGAGTCACAGTGCCGATAATTCCGGGCATTATGCCGATAACGAACGGCAATCAGGTCGAGAGAGCAGTAAAGCTCTCGGGCTCGTTTGTGCCTCAACGCTTCAAGGCTCTTGTCGATAAATTTGGTGATACTCCCGAGGCTATGAAGCAGGCGGGAATCGCATATGCGACCGACCAGATAATCGACCTTTTTGCCAACGGAATTACGAACGTTCACGTCTATTCGATGAACAAGCCCGACGTTGCAGCGGCAATACAAAGAAATTTGTCATCAATTATTTCGTAAAATGGTAGAAGTAAAAGAATTTGCGGCACCGCAAATAAACAAAAAAGAAATACATAGATACGCAGGCGAGAGAGTGCCGAGTGCCGAGCTTTCACAGATTATTGACGAATGTCTCCCCGAAATTCTCGACAAGCTCACCTACAAGGTCTCGTTTTGTAAGACGTCGGTGAGAATCAATAAAAACGAGGTCGACCTCGGATTTTTGAGGGTAGAGTCAAGTGCTCTTGCGAAAAATCTTTCGGGCTGTGACGCGGCAATAATATTTGCGGCAACCGTAGGACTTGCACCCGACAGACTTGTGGCTCGAAACCTCGTTTCCTCGCCCACAAGGGCACTCGTTTTCGATGCCATAGGTGCTGAGCGTATCGAGAGCCTATCCGATGCCTTTTGCGAGGATATACGGGCAAAAATAGGGAACGAAAAAAAGCTACGCCCTCGCTTCAGTGCGGGTTACGGAGACCTTGATATAGAGGTGCAGAGGGATATTTTCCGCCTGCTTGACTGCCCTAAGAATATAGGGCTTACACTTACCGAAAGTCTGCTTATGACACCGTCAAAATCAGTTACGGCGATAATAGGAATCTTTTGAGAATCTCGGAGGGAAGAATGAACGTACTTGAATACATAAAAGAGAATATTTTGTATCTTGACGGTGGTATGGGAACTCTTCTTCAGGCGTCGGGACTTGCATCCGGCGAGCTGCCCGAGAGGTGGAATATCACGCATAGCGACGTGATAGTTGACATTCACCGCTCGTATTTCGATGCGGGAAGCAACGTTGTAAATACAAATACTTTTGGGGCAAATTCTCTAAAATTTGACGAAGAAGAACTTGACGTTATCTTTTCTGCCGCCTTTGAAAACGCTAAAAAAGCGAGAGATACAAGCTTTGGCACTCAAAAAAAGTGGATTGCCCTTGACATTGGCCCTACGGGCAGAATGCTTGCTCCTTACGGAGACCTTGACTTCCTTGACGCTGTCGAGATTTTTGCAAAAAGTGTGCGACTTGGCGTAAAATACGGAGCAGACCTTATCTTTATTGAGACGATGAACGACAGCTACGAGACAAAGGCGGCACTTCTTGCGGCAAAGGAAAATTCCGAGTTGCCCGTATTTGTCTCAAACGCATACGGTGCAGACGGCAAGCTTATGACGGGTGCAACTCCCGCCGCAATGGTCGCTATGCTTGAGGGAATGGGAACTGATGCTATTGGTGTCAATTGCTCACTCGGCCCGAAGGCACTTGAGGGCGTTGTGGCTGAATACTTAAAATATTCGTCTATTCCCGTGATACTTAAGCCAAATGCGGGACTTCCTGTGTCAGTTGACGGAAAGACGGTCTATAACGTCTCGCCCGAGGAGTTTGCAAACGACGTGGCGGCACTTGTCGGTGACGGTGCCCTTATCGTTGGCGGCTGCTGCGGCACGACACCCGAATATATTGCCTCGACCGTCAAGGCTTTGGCAAATATTAGTCCTAAAAAGATAGAAAAAAAGAATATAACCCTCGTTTCCTCATACACACACGCAGTTGAGTTTGGCGACGTGCCTATACTTATCGGTGAGAGAATAAACCCGACGGGTAAAAAGAGATTTAAAGAGGCACTTCGCGAGAATGATATGGACTATATTCTGGGAGAGGGAATTGCCGAGGAAGAGAGGGGCGTACATCTGCTTGACGTAAACGTGGGGCTTCCCGAAATTGACGAGAAGAAAATGCTCACGGGTGCGGTGAGTGCACTTCAGGCGATAATCGACCTGCCGCTGCAGATAGATACCTCGAATCCCGAAGCTATGGAAGCGGCACTCCGCGTCTATAACGGCAAGGCGATGATAAACTCGGTAAACGGAAAGAAGGAGAGTATGGACGCGGTCTTTCCGCTTGCCAAGAAATACGGCGGACTTGTCGTTGCCCTCACGCTTGACGAGAGGGGAATTCCCGAGAGGGCAGAGGATCGAGTTGAGATTGCCGAAAAGATACTTAAAGAAGCGGCAAAATACGGCATAGATAAAAAGGATATTATTTTCGATCCTCTCGCTATGTCGATAAGTGCCGACAAAAATGCGGCAAGGGAGACTCTAAGGGCGGTAAAGATTATCCGTGAAAAACTCGGCTGTCACACCTCGCTCGGTGTTTCAAACGTTTCCTTTGGTCTGCCGAGAAGAGATATAATAAACGGTGCGTATTTCACTATGGCAATGGAGTGTGGACTCTCGGCGGCAATAATGAATCCTTATTCCGACGAGATGATGAAGGCGTATTATGCCTACCTTGCACTTTCGGGCAATGACGAGAATTGCTCGAAATATATCGAATTTGCCACAAATCTCAGCGAGAGTGTGAGTGCTCCCGTATCAAGCGAAAAGCAGACGGCGGGTGAGCAATTCGCCTCACAGCTCGAGAGGGCTATTGTCAAAGGACTTTCTGCCGAGGCAGCAAAAATCACTGCAGAGATGCTTGGTAATACGCCCGCCCTTGAGATAGTCGACAAGCATATAATTCCCGCACTTGACGTCGTCGGAGTCGGCTTTGAGAAAAAGACTGTCTATTTGCCCTCGCTACTTATGAGTGCCGAGGCGGCAAAGGCGGCATTTGAGGTCATAAAGGAAAATATGTCTGCAAGTGAGGCGACAGCAAAAAAATGCCGAGTTGTCATCGCAACCGTTAAGGGCGATATACACGATATAGGTAAAAATATTGTCAAGCTCATACTTGAAAACTACGGTTTTTCCGTAAGTGATCTTGGCAAGGACGTTTCGCCCGAGATTATCGTTTGCGAAGCTAAGAGACTTTCAGCCCCGCTCGTTGTGCTCAGTGCTCTTATGACTACAACCGTACCCGCTATGGAAGAGACGGTGAAGCTTCTTCATAAGGAATTGCCCACAACAAAGGTAATGGTCGGTGGAGCGGTGCTTACGCAGGAATATGCCGACAAGATCGGTGCTGATAAGTACGCCAAAGACGCAATGGAAGCCGTGCGTTATGCCGAAGAAATAAGTAAATAATTTAACGCAGGAGCACCTGAAAGGTGCTCCTTTTTTTCTGCTTATGATTAAAATATTGCAAAAGAGGGAAAGATAAATTACCTAAAGGTAGAAACTTCGTTTGCAAAATTTGAACTAAAAGGCTTTTGAAAGAAACGTTATAAATAAGGAGTAAATATGTGTACTGCGATAAGTGAAAGAGGAAGATATCATTTATTTGGAAGGACGCTCGACCTTGAGCTTTCTTATATCGAATCGGTGGTACTGACACCGAGGAATTTCGCATTTGAGTTTCGTCACGAAGGGAAGATAGAGAAACACTCGGCAATTATAGGCATCGCACATATAAGCGGTGAAACCCCTCTTTATTACGATGCGATGAACGAGGAAGGTTTATGTGCGGCAGGGCTTAATTTCCCGGGAAATGCCGTTTACAATGAGTGTAAAGACGGGCTTTTTAACCTTGCCGCCTTTGAAGTTATCCCATTTATTCTCTCAAAATGCAAAAGCGTGGGAGAGGTAAGGGAATTGCTCAAAATGACAAATATCACGGGCGAGTCCTTCGCACAAAATCTCCCCACCACGCCCCTGCACTTCATAATCTCCGACAAATACGAGTCGATAACCGTCGAGCCACTTGCTGACGGACTTCGAATATATGATAACCCCTTTGGGGTTCTCACCAACAACCCGACCTTCGATTTTCAAGTTACTCACCTTGCAAATTTTGCAGGGCTTTCGAGCAGCTCTCGCGAAAACACCCTATGTCCCGAAATAAAGCTCGGGCAATATTCAAGGGGAATGGGTGCGATAGGACTCCCCGGCGACTATTCCTCAACCTCTCGATTTGTGCGTGCCGTCTTTGCGAAAAACCATACCACGCACGAGGATGACGAGGCGGGCGAGGTCAACCGTTTTTTTCATATAATGGATACCGTCAGTGTGCCTAAGGGGGCTGTCAAGACCGACGAGGGGCGTGACGTCCGCACAGTTTACACCTCGTGCGGATGCTTTGAGTCGGGAAGATACTACTACACCACCTACGAGGACCGTACGCTGAGAAGCCTTGCCTTTTCTGAGGTTTCACTTGATACAGATGCCGTTGTGGCGAAGAGAATATAGAAAAAAGCCCTTGCAAAAGCAAGGGCTAAATCTTTTTTCGATTACTTTTTGAGAGCACCTATAAGACCGATGAGACCGTCAATAACGAGGAGTGCACCGACAACGAGCATTATGTACGAAAATCCGTTTCCAAATGCGAGTGCGAGACCGACTACTATCGAAAGAACGGGAAAAACGACTTCAAGTGCGTTCTTTTTCTTCTTGCTGAGGACCTCGACAAGAGTGATAAGTCCCTTAACGGCAATAAGAATGCCGAGAACGATAAGAACTATCTTGAGTGCCTGTCCGCCAAGCACAAGTATTGCAATACCGATAATGAGAGAGACCGCACCGCCCACATAATTCTTTTTAACAACGTCAAGCGTGCCCGATACCACAAAGAATATGCCGATGATAGTCATCGCAATATTCAAGGTCTGCCCGGGAGACACCATAAGAAGTATACCCATAATGATATACAAGAGTGAAGAGAAAAGTACGGTAGTTGTGTTTTTCTTTGCCATAATAAAGCTCCTTTATTTTTACTGAGATAATTATATCATATTTCTCGACATAATTCAATAATAAGTTGAGAATTTTCGTCGCAAAAGTTGTTGAATTGACAATCGGCAGCAGTCTTGACAGTGCCGTTCCCGAGTGTAAATCGCTGAGATGAAAAAAACAAGCAAAGAACGCATAACGAAAGAGGGGCGACACGAAGGTCGCCCCTCAAAAATTGCGTCGAAGGAAGCAAATAAAGACCAAATTGCTTGAAAAGTTCATAAAAATATGGTATAATATCTCATAAACAAACAGAAGATTAACGGAGATAATAATGGTAGATATTCTAATTAAAATACTTGTGTGCTTTGTCGCAGGTGCAGGTGCGGGTATTGGGACCGGCTTTGCCGGTATGAGTGCTGCCGCGGTGATAGGCCCAATGCTCATAACCTTTTTAGGGGTGCCTGCCTACGATGCGGTTGGCATTGGACTCGTCAGTGATGTTCTGGCAAGCCTTGTCAGTGCGTATACCTATAAGAAAAGTGGAAACTTAGATATAAAAAACAGCTTACCTTTGCTTGTGAGCGTGTTGGTCGTAACGATGATCGGTAGCTTCGTAGCAAGCTTTTTACCCGAACAGGCTATGAGCGGCACGATGCAGATAGCACTCATTATAATCGGCTTGCGCTTTTTGTTAAAGCCCGTCAACAAAACGAGGGAGCAATTGGAAGAAAGCTCTCCAAAAAGCAGACTGATCAAGGCAATCGTCGGCGGTATATTCGTTGGCTTTATCTGCGGCTTTGCAGGTGCGGGAGGCGGAATGATGCTGTTGCTTGTTCTGACCTCATTTCTTGGATATCCTATGCACTTGGCGGTTGGCACAAGCGTGTTTATTATGGCATTTACAGCTCTTACAGGAGGTGTCAGCCATTTTGTGATTGGAGGTCTCCCCGACATTCTTTGCCTTGTGCTGTGCGTTGTATTTACGTTGCTTTGGGCAAGAATTGCCGCAAAAATCGCCAACAAAGCCAACGCAAAGACCTTAAATCGCGTGGTCGGTATTGTTATGATCGTTACTAGCATCGTAATCTTGGCGGTGAATTATCTTTAATCGATGACTCAAAGAGCAAGGGCTGACGAAATCAACCGTCAGCCCTCAATATTTGCGGTACAGAAGTCAAAGAAAAGCCAAATCGGTTGAAAAGTTCATAAAAATATGGTATAATGATATAAATAAAACCACGAAAGGACGGAGATATTATGTCTTTATACGCCTTCTATGAACAATACTTTCCGTTCTGGAAAGCACTAAAGGAAGAAGATAAAAACTATCTATGTGAGAATACCGCAGAGGAACACTTTGACAAGGAACAGCCCGTTCACGACAATATGGGTTGCTCGGGGCTTTTTATCGTGCGCTCGGGCAGATTGCGCCTGTATATGCTCTCGGAGAACGGTAAGGAGATCACGCTCTACCGCCTTGTGCCCGGTGATATCTGTATGTTATCCGCTTCGTGCGTATTGAACAGTATCACCTTTGACGTATATGTGGATGCTGAAGTTCCGAGCGATTGCTACCGCATCAGTAGCGCGGCTTTCGGAGACGTTAGCTCTCGCTATCTTGAAGTGAAGAATTACGCCCTTGAAACTGCCGTCGGCCGCTTCTCGGACGTGATGTGGATCATGCAACAGGTCGTATTTATGAGTATGGATAAGCGTCTTGCCATCTTTCTTCTTGAAGAAACGCAGGCAAACGGAACGGATACCGTCACGCTTACGCACGAAATGATCGCTCGACACCTCGGAACAGCCCGTGAGGTGGTTACGAGGATGCTCCGGCACATCGCATCTGACGGACTCATTGAGGTCACGAGAAAGGGTATCGTGATCAAGGATAAAAAGAAGCTCCAAAATCTTGCATACTAAAGATCAAAGCCACGGTTCAAGCGAGCCGTGGCTATTGTCATATATGCGATTAGTCCGTTACCGTTCCGTATTTCCAATCATTGATACCGCCGAACTCCTTAATATTTGTATAGCCTGACGTCGCAAGCTCACTTGCGGCGTTTTTGCTTCTTCTGCCGCTTCTGCAATAGACGAGGATCAGCTGATCCTTATCGGTTAATATACTTTCGGCTTTCTCTCCGATTTCATAATCCGGAATAAGAATAGCTCCCGCAATATGTCCCTCTGCATATTCTTCGGGGGTTCGCACGTCGAGAATAATGTATCCGTCCTCACTATCCATAAGTGCCTTTGCCTCGGCAGGCGTGATCTGCTCGTAGACGTTTTTACTGTTACCACCGCTGCATCCCACAAGCAGAGAAATGAGCATCAGCACAACCGATAAGGCAATTATAATGCGCTTCATCACACAAGCTCCGCAAGAATGGCGGCTTTGGGTCTTGCTCCGACAATTCTTGCCGCCTCCTTTCCGTCCTTAAAGACGATCAGCGTGGGAATACTCATCACGCCATATTTCATAGCAAGGGCGTTTTCGTCGTCTACGTTTACCTTGCCAACGGTAATATCGCTTCTTTCCTCGGCGATCTCGTCCACGATGGGGGAAACCATACGGCAAGGTCCGCACCAATCGGCGTAGAAATCCACGAGAGTCGTGCCGTTTGCGATTGCGTTATTAAAATTATTTTGATTCAGTTTTTGTACTGACATAAGATATACCTCCTTGTTCTTTTTTATCGTCACTTGCATTCGGTGCAGATATACTCAGGCACCGTTCTTTCATTTATGACCGACTCATAGAGCCGCCATCCGCCTGCGAGATTGTAACACTCAAAGCCGTTGCCGGCAAGAATGCGGCAAGCGATATAAGAGCGCAAACCGCTGTGACAATGCACGTATACAGGCTTACCTGTGGGGATCTCACCCATGCGCTCACGCAACGAGTCAAGCGGAATGTGCATAAAGCCGTCGATTCTTCCGCGTGCGACTTCGGTGGCTGTTCGCGTGTCAAGAAGTGTCACGCTTCCGTCGCGTGGGAGCTTTTCCACGTCATGCCAGAAGAACTGCCCGATCTTGCCCGTGATGACGTTTTCGGCAACAAATCCTACCATATTCACGGGATCCTTGGCAGAGCTGAAGGGGGGCGCATAGCAAAGCTCGAGTTCTGCAAGGTCGGTCACCTTCGCACCAAGTCGCATTGCGGTGGAGATCACATCCATACGCTTATCCACACCGTCAAAGCCCACGATCTGCGCACCGAGAATTTTTTGCGTAGCCTTATCCCACAGCATCTTGACCGACATCATGGACGCTCCCGGATAATAGGATGCGTGAGATGCGGAATAGGTGTAGGTCTTGTCATAGTCGAGCCCTGCCGCAGCCGCGCTTTTTTCGTTCAGACCCGTGGTGGCAACCGTCATATCAAAGAGCTTCAGTACCGACGAGCCTTGCGTGCCCTTATATTCCGAGGGGATATCGCAGATATTATCCGCCGCTATGCGTCCTTGCTTGTTTGCCGGACCTGCAAGGGGAATGAAGGACGGCTCACCCGTCACATAATTTTTGACGGCTACAGCATCGCCCACAGCGTACACGTCGGGAGCACTCGTCTGCATTTTCTCATTCACAATGATACTGCCACGTTCGTTTGTTTCAATCCCGGCTGACTTGATAAAAGCGGTATCAGGGCACACGCCTACGGACAGAAGAACCATATCCGTATCAATGATGCCTCTGCTCAACTTTACGGTCAAGCTGTTGTCACTGTCTTTAATAGCAACCACACCGTTGCCAAGGGCGAGCTTAATGCCTTTCGACTTGATATATCTGTGAACGTCTGCCGCCATATCGAAATCAAGGGGAGCGATAAGATGGTCGGACAGCTCCACGATGGTCACGTCAAGTCCTGCGTTGGCAAGATTTTCAGCCATTTCCACGCCAATATATCCACCGCCGACAACCACCGCCGATTTTGGATGCTTTTCGTCTATATACTGTTTGATTTTCATCGTGTCGGGAATGTTACGCAGGGTGAACACCCTGTCGCTGTCGATTCCATCGATTTTCGGACGAATGGGAGAAGCACCCGGGGAGAGAACCAAGCTGTCATATCCCTCGGTGTATTCCTCACCTGTTTTCAGATCTTTGACCGTAACGGTCTTGTTTTCGGTATCAATGGCAACCGCCTCGCTGAATGTGCGAACTTCGATATTGAAACGAGCCTTGAAGCTCTCGGGTGTTTGCAGAGTAAGATTTGACTTCTCGGTGATCTCACCGCCGATATAATAAGGAAGTCCGCAGTTTGCGAAGGAAATAAACTCTCCGCGCTCCAATATAATAATCTCGGCTTTTTCGTCAAGCCTTCTGAGTCTTGCCGCGCAGGACGCACCGCCTGCCACGCCTCCTATGATCAAGGTCTTCATAAGCTTACCTCCGTTTTTCTTTCTGTGAGTATATTTTACCATACCTTTTCCGTGTCCGCTGTGACTTTTGTCACTCAAGCGTATTACAAGAATATTATATCATATTTTGTGCCACATATCAACACAAAGCAGCTTGTGACAAAAGTCACGGACGGGACTCTGCTCTCGTGTTAAAATAAAGCCGTAATCAAAACACAAGGAGGATACAAAATGAGTATTTTTAATATATTCGCACGTAAGGATATTAACGAGGGAGTCCGAAGCTTCCGTGAAAGTAAAAACGCAATTCTTCTCGACGTCAGAACGAGAGAGGAATACGCAAGCGGACATATTGAGGGAAGCCGAAATCTTCCGCTTGACGAGATCGACAAAGTGGATTCGGTTATAAAGGATAAAAACACTCCTCTGTACGTCCATTGCCTCAGCGGAGGACGAAGCGCACGCGCGGTAGCGTATCTGAAAGGTATGGGGTACCGGGAGGTTTACGAC
>JAFVSI010000032.1 GCA_017503865.1 Clostridia bacterium
AAAGAGGCACAAAGAAAAGCTAAGCAAAAGAAAATGCCGTTTTCACGAGGCTCCGCCTCGAGCTCCGCGAGCTTTTGAAAAAGCTCGACCAAAACTTTTTAAACCCTTTCCAAACCCGTTCGATAAATACCAATTTATCTATACAAACCGATTATATCATCTGTCGAAAAAAATGTCAACAAACGAGTTGTGTTTTTTATTCTTATGTGTTAAAATAAATATAATACAATTATATGGCGGGTAGAATATGAAAAATATTTGTGTTATAACGGGTGCATCAAGTGGCATTGGAAAAGAATTTTTCGTAAGGCTTTCAAAAGACGGGGATTTTTCCTTTGACGAGTTTTGGGTAATTGCAAGAAGCGAGGAGAGGCTCAAAGAGCTTTCGAAGCTTACGGATATTCCTGTAAGGGCTATTCCTCTCGACTTGTCCGATGAAAACTCCTATGAGAGCTACAAAAAATTGCTTGAGGAAGAAGAGCCTCGAATTTCTCTTCTTGTGAACTGCTCGGGCTACGGAAAATTCGAGTCGGTCGAGAAGGTTGGATACGAGGTAAACCTCAATATGATAGACCTCAACGTAAAGGGAACTGTGGCGATGGATTATCTCTCGCTAAAATATATGGAAAAGGGCTCGGGAATAATAAATATCGCCTCGGTTGCGGCATATCAGCCGATTCCGTATATTAACACCTACGGTGCTACAAAGTCCTTCGTTCTCAATTTCACGAGAGCTCTTTCTATGGAGCTTCGAGACAGAGGCATCAAGGTTATGGCTGTCTGTCCCTTCTGGACAAAGACCGAATTTTTTGACAGAGCAATAAAAAACGAGGCAGACCCCGTAGTAAAGAAATATGCGGCTATGTACGACGCACGCGACATCGTAAAAAGAGCCATTCGCGACTACAAAAAGGGTAAGAGCGTGTCCCTCTTTGGATTTGTTACAAAGCTTCAGCTTCTCGGTGTAAAGCTTATGCCTGTTGGGATTGTAATGCGTGTCTGGATGTCTCAGCAAAAGCTTTGGAAAAGAAAATAAAAAAATTTATGGGGAGTACCTTTTTAGGTACTCCCCGTTTTAGTTTTATTGACCGATAGAATCGATAAGTGCTTGCTTTTGAGCCTTGAGGTTTTCCTCAATGCTTGAAATATCGTCCTTGTGTGCTTCCTCGAAGCTTGCGAAGAAGGAATCCTTAGCGGCGTTTACGTCAGCTTCTATTTCACTTGCCTTCGCACTAAGCTCGGCTCTGATGTCGTCGCTGAATTTGTCCTCGAGTGAGCGGATAGCCTCTTCACTTGTTCTAAGGGCGGCGATAAGCGTTTCGAGTGCCTCGTTTGCTTTCTCTCCGAGAGCCTCATATGCCGCAAGTGCCTTGTCGTATTCTTCCTCGGTAAGAGTAAGCTTTTCTACGGCAAGAGTATATTCAGTGCCGTTTACGTCAAGAGTTGCTGTGTAATTCTTTTGCTTTAGAAGCTCGGTTTTCGATTCTCTGAGATATGCGAGAGATTTCTGGTACTCCGATTCGGGAGAAACGAGCATATTGTAACGAAGCTCGTCAAGAGCGGTTATTGATTTGCTGTAAGAGTCAAGTGCCGTCTTGTAGATAGAATAGGTAAGGTCATGAATACCGCCCATAGTTTCGATGATCTTGGCGGTCGCCTCGCTCTCTGCAAAGGATATTTTGTGCTCCTTTGCCTTATAGTACGCCTCTCTCATATCCTCGGTGAGAAGCAAAGCGGTCTCAATTCTTCCTGCGGCGATTACCTTGTAAAGCTCCTCGTCGCTCATTTCTGCGAGCTCTTCCTCAGTGTAAAGAGAGGTAGAGAGGGCAAGGCTTTGAAGAGCCTCGGATTTGAGAGCTTCCGCCTTTTCTATTTTTCCGGTTATATCAAATTTTTCAAGAACGTCACCTGCCGTTTTCTCAACGTCGTTTAGAAGCTGAGTTGCATATTTCGAGTCGCCCGATACCGATATTTTTACGGTATTTGCTTCGGTATCTGCATTCTCACCCTTTACGAGATATCCCGTTTCGCAAGCAAGAGAGAGAACAAGCTCGGTAGCTTCCTCAGGTGTTTTGCCGACAAATGCCTCGCCTGCTATAAGAATACTTCCGTCGTCATTGAGTGCTGTGACCGATGCAACCTTGTTTTCGTCATCGACCATAAACTCAATGCTTGGGTTTACGTCAACTGTTATTCTTGTGAAAGTACCTTCCTCGGGGGTTGCGTTACAAGATGTTAAGGAGAAGGCACTAACAACCATTGCGAGAACGAGTATAATGCTTAAAACTTTTCTTTTCATAGAGATTTTCAGTCCTTTCACATAGTATTGAGGGTGTTCCTCTGATACGATTATATCAATTGCAAAAAAACGTGACAATAAGCAATTATTTATCACTGTATGATTTTTTATCATTTATCGAATAGTGATAAAATTTCGTTTTCACTTGTATTATTGAGCTTCTCGAGGGCAGAGGAGAATACTCCTTCAAACATAAGTGCGAATTTGCCAACGATTATACGAGGGTCCTCCTTCATTCCGTTGTTTACCCAGCTTATAAGTACTCCTATTGCCGCATGAGCAAAGGTATCGGCAATAAACCGCTTGTCTTTTTCGGACGTGTTCGTGTTTGCATAATGATCTTCTATAACGCCAAACGTAAATTTGTACGCCAAGGAGTGAAGATATTTTTTCATATTCTTTTGTTCGATTTGTGGAAATATGTTAAGCACGAAGGATTTTCTTTCAATGGCAAAGTAAAAAACGTTTAAGAAGCCTTTTTGCCAAGTATCATAAGTATAATTACCTTGTATAGCCTTTTCGAGTTGTGTTTCAAGCGACCATTCGAGCAGGTCGTATATATCGTTAAAATGATAATAGAAGGTCATTCTGCTGACACCGCATTCTGCGGTTATGTCGCTGACGGTTATTTTTGAAAAAGGCTTCTTTGAAAGTAACTTTCCAAAAGCCTCAACAAGTGCTTTTTTTGTTAAAACAGACATAAAAAATCCTTCCTTTCTGTATTTTCGACTCTATTATATCATATTTTTTGCGTTTTTTTAATCAGTGATAGAATTTTTATCACTGATTAAAGAAAAGTTTACAAAAATAAGGGGAGAAGGCTTTGCCTTCTCCCCTTGGGGTTATCATTAAATTGTTGATTCAACGATTACTTGTAGAGCTCAACGAGCTTTTCGAGTCTCTCGTACTTAGCCTTTGCATTTTCCTCAGCCTTTGCGAAGAGCTCTTCTGCTCTTTCGGGGAACTGGTTAGCAAGACGGTTGTAACGGTTTTCGGACTTGATGAAGTCGATGTAGCTTGCTGTGGGAGCCTTAGAATCGAGCGAGAAGGGATTCTTGCCCTCTGCCTTAAGAGCAGGATTGAATCTAAATGTCTGCCAGTAGCCTGCCTCAACGGCTCTCTTCATCTCGAGCTGACAGTTCTGCATTGTACCCTTGATACCGTGCATCTCACAAGGAGCGTAGCCGATGATGAGCGAAGGTCCGTTGTATGCCTCAGCCTCTGTAAGAGCCTTGAGGAGCTGGTTGTAATCGTTACCCATAGCAACCTGTGCAACGTAAACGTAGCCGTAGGACATAGCTATCTGTGCAAGATCCTTCTTGCCGATTGCCTTACCTGCTGCTGCGAACTGAGCAACCTGACCGATGTTAGAAGCCTTGGACGCCTGTCCACCTGTGTTCGAGTAAACCTCGGTATCGAATACCATGATGTTTACGTCCTCACCGGAAGCGAGTACGTGGTCAAGACCGCCAAATCCGATGTCGTATGCCCAACCGTCACCACCGAAGATCCATACGGACTTCTTGTTGAGGTAGTTCTTCTCAGCGAGAACTTCCTTAGCGGTAGGACAGCCTGCGGCTGCTGCCTTCTCAAGCTCTACGATAAGAGCCTCTGTGGGAGCTGCGTTTTCCTTGCTGGAATCCTTAGTTGCGAGATACTTCTCAGCTGCTGCCTTAAATTCAGCAGATGCCTTGTCAGATGCCATCATTTCCTCAACCTTAGCGATAAGGCGGTTTCTGATGGTCTTCTGAGCGAGGTGCATACCGAGACCGTGCTCAGCGTTATCCTCGAAGAGGGAGTTAGCCCAAGCGGGACCCTTGCCGCTCATACGGTTAACTGTGTAAGGAGTTGCAGGTGCGGAGCCGCCCCAGATGGACGAACAACCTGTTGCGTTGGAGATATACATAGACTCACCGAAGAGCTGTGTGATAAGACGTGCGTAAGAGGTCTCAGCACAACCTGCACAAGAGCCGGAGAACTCAAGGAGAGGCTGCTTGAACTGCGAGCCCTTAACGGTGTTGTTGATAAGCTCGGGCTTTTCAGCTACGTTTGCAACTGCGTAATCCCAAGGAGCCTGCTGGTCGCCCTGAGTAGAAGCGAGAACCATCTCGAGAGCCTTCTTATCTGTGCCGTCCTTTTCAGCCTTTGCGTTAACGGGACAAGCCTTTACGCAGAGGGTACAACCCATACAGTCAGCGGGCGAGATTGCCATTGTGAACTTGTAGTCGGTCTTGATAACGGGCTTAGCTGCAAACTTTGTAGCCTCAGGTGCGTTAGCTGCTTCCTCGGCTGTCATAGCGTAAGGACGGATAGCTGCGTGAGGACATACGAAAGCACAGTTGTTACACTGTACGCAGTTTTCGGGATTCCACTTAGGAACGTAAACTGCAACGCCTCTCTTCTCGGAGATGGTAGAGCCCTGAGGGAACGTACCGTCAACATAGTCGGAGAATGCGGAAACGGGAAGGCTGTCACCTGCCATAGAGTTGGTAGGAATAACAACGTTGTTTACGAACTTCTCGAGGTCAGCTCTCTCGGACTTGAATGCAGCCTTAGGAGCGTCAACACCTGCGTCCTTCCAAGAAGCGGGAACGTCAACTACTGTGTAAGCATCAGCACCTGCGTCGATAGCGGCGTAGTTGAGGTCAACTATAGCCTGTCCCTTCTTGATGTAGGACTTGTATGCTGCCTTCTTCATGTACTCGATAGCCTCGTCCTTAGGAAGAATGTTAGCGAGAGAGAAGAATGCGGACTGGAGAACGGTGTTCTTAACCTTTGCGTTACCGATCTTCTTAGTAGCGATTGTTGTAGCGTCAATAGTTATGAACTTAACGTTATTGTTAGCGATATAGGACTTAACCTTTGCGGGAAGGTTAGCGTCGAGCTCTTCGATTGTTGCCCAAGCACAGTCGAGAAGGAATGTTCCACCGGGCTTAACGTCGGAGATCATATCGTACTTCTTGAGGTATGCGGAGTTGTGGCAAGCAACGAAGTCAGCCTTGTTGATGTAGTAAGGAGACTTGATGGGGTTATCACCGAAACGAAGGTGGGAAATGGTGATACCCGAGGTCTTCTTGGAGTCATACTGGAAGTATGCCTGAATGTACTTATCGGTGTGGTCACCGATGATCTTGATGGAGTTCTTGTTAGCACCGACTGTACCGTCACCGCCAAGTCCCCAGAACTTACAAGCGATAGTGCCGGGAGCTGCTGTGTCGGGAGCGGGCTTTTCCTCGAGGGAGAGACCTGTAACGTCATCTACGATACCGATAGTGAAGTTGCCCTTGGGCTCGTCCTTAGCGAGGTTCTCGTATACTGCGAAGATAGAAGAGGGAGGAGTATCCTTAGAACCGAGACCGTATCTACCGCCAACTACCTTAGCATTTACGCCGCAACGAGCGAGAGATGTAACAACGTCGAGGTAGAGAGGCTCACCGAGAGAGCCGGGCTCCTTGGTTCTGTCAAGAACTGCGATCTTCTTAGCTGTTGCGGGGATAGCTTCAACGAGCTTCTCTGCAACGAAAGGTCTGTAAAGGCGAACCTTAACGAGACCAACCTTCTCGCCTGCTGCGAGCATGTAGTCTATAACTTCCTCTGCAACGTCACAGATAGAGCCCATAGCAACGATAACTCTCTCTGCATCGGGTGCACCGTAGTAGTTGAAGAGCTTGTAGTCGGTACCGATCTTCTCGTTTACCTTGTTCATGTATTCCTCAACGATTGCGGGGAATGCATCGTAGAACTTGTTACAAGCTTCTCTGTGCTGGAAGAAGATGTCTCCGTTTTCAGCAGAACCGCGAAGTACGGGGTGCTCGGGGTTAAGGGAACGTGCACGGAATGCAGCGATAGCATCCTTGTCTACCATTTCCTTGAGGTCCTCGTAGTCCCAAACCTCGATCTTCTGGATCTCGTGAGATGTACGGAAACCGTCGAAGAAGTTAAGTACGGGAACGCGGCCCTTGATGGTTGCGAGGTGAGCAACGGCACCGAGGTCCATAACTTCCTGAGGATTGGACTCAGCAAGCATTGCGAAACCTGTCTGACGGCAAGCATAAACGTCAGAGTGGTCACCGAAGATGTTGAGCGCGTGCGAAGCTACGCAACGAGCTGAAACGTGGATAACGCAGGGAAGAAGCTCTCCTGCGATCTTGTACATGTTGGGGATCATAAGGAGAAGTCCCTGAGATGCAGTGTAGGTGGTTGTGAGAGCACCTGCAGCAAGTGAACCGTGAACGGTACCTGCAGCTCCTGCCTCGGACTGCATTTCAATAACCTTTACGGTATCGCCCATTATGTTCTTAAGACCTGTTGCAGACCAAGTGTCTGTAACGTCAGCCATAACAGAAGAGGGGGTAATGGGGTAGATACCTGCCACTTCGGTAAATGCATACGACGCGTGAGCGGCGGCTGTATTACCGTCCATGGACAATTTTTTTCTTGTGATAGCCATGTTTTTTCCTCCAAAAAATATATATTATTTTATTTATTGATAAAAAATAAAATTCTCCACCGTTAATAATAACACATTTCTGTCAAGATGTAAAGTGAATTTTTTAATTTTCTTGCTGTAAAATGATATAAAATTAACAATTATTTGCATTTTTTTGAAAAAATGAATATTTATTCGGTTTTTTAGCAAGTATGTATGCAAATAGAAAAAATAAACGTGCCATAAAATCGGATTTCAAAAAAAGTATTTACAAGATTTTTGTTTTGTGGTAAAATAAATTTGCCAAACAAAATCAAATATTTTAAACCGTATTAAAAGGCACGCCGTTTTTATTTTTTGGTAAAAATGTGTATGCTCTTCTTTTGCGTGCTTCATTTTTTGATACGGTAAAGGATTTTGTTTGGCGACAATTTGAGCTACACGTTTTTCGGTGCGTGCGGCTTCGGTTGTACGCACTTTTTATTTTTAGGAGGAATTTTTAATGGATGCTAATGCTGCGTATACCTTTGGAGTAATCATAGGTGCTATTTTTATGGGTGCAGCCATTGGTGCTATACCCGCAATTTGCGGTGCGGTAAAGCATAAAATAGGATTGGCTATAGGAGGCTTTTTCGCTTGTCTTGGTGCTCATTTTTTGATAGGTCTTATTTTATCAATTCCGATGTGTGCACTCTTTTTGTTCTTTATTTTTAAAAAGCCTAAAACGGTAGAAGTAAAAGCAGAAACAGAAGAAGAAAAAACGGAAGAATAAGTTAGTTTTTTAAGGAACCGACCTACACCGAAACGGTTCCTTTTTTGCTTTTTTGCGGACAGTCGAGGACGCCTGTCCCTACAAAATATTCACGGGCAAAACACACTCCAAACAGACATAAAAATCTCATACTTATTCCAAAAAATTATTAAAAAGTTTTTGGAGAAAGGGGTGCGGGGAAAGAAACTTTTTTCAAAAAGGTTCTTTCCCCGCATAAAATTCTTTAATTAAATTTATTTTCTACCCGTGCTGCCGAAGCCGCCTTCGCCACGAGAGGTGTCGGAGAGGTCATCAACAACACAAAAATCTGCGGTGAGGTAGGGAACGAGAGAAATCTGAGCAATTCTTTCGCCTGCGTCGATTGTTTTCGCCTCGCCTGAGTGATTGTGGAGAGCGACCATAATTTCGCCTCTGTAATCGCTGTCTATAACGCCCACCTTGTTAGCGGGAGCAAGTCCCTTTTTCGAGGCAAGACCGCTGCGTGCGAAAACGAGACCAACGTAGCCTGTCGGAATTTCCATAGCGATTCCCGTATGTACGAGGACGGTTTTTCCAGCCTCTATCGTAATAGGCTCGTCGGAGAGAGCATAAAGGTCTGCCCCCGCAGAAAACTCGGAGCCGTAAGTTGGCACAACTGCCTTTTCGTTAAGCTTTTTTATATTTACCTTCATCATTTTATCAGCCCCCGAGTATTAGTCCTCTGCAACAAAGTGATTTTGCTTTATAAGGTATTCCATCATCTTGTCGTGCTGCATCGAGCCGTATACCTCGTTCGAGAGATTTTCGCGGATATATTCCTCGGTGTAGCCGTAAAGCTCAAGATAGACATCTGCATACATATCAAAGAGGTCGGTCTTTTCCTTGTCGGTAAGCTCGAGCCCCTCAGCCTTGACTATAGCAAGGGTAACGAGGTCCTTCTTGATAAGATCCTTTGCCTCTTTTTCAAGGTCGGCATCGGTCTTGTCGAGAGCCTTCATTAGCTCCTCGTAGGTCATATTTCCTCTTTCGGCAAATATCTTGTATTTTTCTTTAGTCTGCGACGTGTAATAGGAAAGAGCATCAGCGGGATATTCTATTACCTCGCATCTTGCGACTATTGCATTCCATAGCTCGATATCCTCACTCGAGCCTCTTGCGTCAACTACAAGTCCCTTATAAGTGCCGAGCTTTACGTAGTCTTCAAGCTTAAGTCCCGCATAAAAATCGGTAGACGGCTTTTCAGTATCGTCACCGGCGGGTGCTGACGTTTGAGTATCTGTAGTGTCGGTATTTGTATCGTTACCGTCCTCGCCGCAAGACGTGAGCAAGAGGGAAGACACGAGCAAAAGACAAAGAACAAGGGATAAAATTTTAGATGTTATTTTCATTTTAATTTCCTCTCTTAAACAGAAAACGGCATAAAGCGAGATAACTCACAAATACGCCGTTAGTTCTGTAATATTTCGTCATTAGTTATTCTCAACCTTGACAACCTGCTTGCCATCGTAATAGCCGCAAGCCTTGCATACGCGGTGGTTCAATACGAACTCTCCGCACTTGGGGCACTTAGACATTCCGGGAAGGTCGAGCTTCCAGTTGTTTGAACGTCTCTTGTCTCTACGAGCTTTAGATACTTTTCTCTTCGGTACTGCCATTTTTCTACACCTCCTTGAATGTGTAAGCAATTAACATTTATATTTATTTATTTTTCATCATTGAAAAAGTTTTTGAGAACTGCAAGGCGGGGATCTATCTCCTTTTCGGGACAGCCGCACGCACCCTCTCTTTTCGGTTTGCCGCACTTAGGACAAAGTCCCGGGCAATCATCGCTGCAAAGTATTTTTTGCGGGAAGCAAAGCAATATCTCTTCGCGAAGCTGCTCGTCAACGTCAAGCTCGTTTGAGCTTACGACGACGTACTCGTCAACGCCTTCCTCAAGCTGTTCCTCGGTAAGAACACCCTCGTTCGCGACTGTGCGTTCAAAGTCAAGAGAGAAAACTCCGCTTACGGGAGCAAGACATCTTGCACACTCGGTAGTATAGGGAATATCTGCCGAAAGGGACAAACGCATATAACCTGCGTTATCTGTGAGTGAACCTTTGACGTGAGCATCCTCGGAGAATTCTATTCCACCGATAGAGTCTGCACGAAGCTTGTAGTCAATATCAATTTTACTGACCTCGCCACGAAGCAGAGGACCTATGTCGATCAGCATAAAAACCTCCGATTTTTTGGATACGCATAGTACAACATAAAATGCGACAATTAGTATTATAACCTATCGGTTTTAAATTGTCAATAGTTTTTTTAAATTTGTTTTTTAATTGATAAATATTTATTATTTAAAGAGGGCAACTATTTTTTCAAAAAGGGGAGACAGTACTCCCGAAAGTCCCGTTACGAAAATGACGAGAATAAGCACGGGAAGGACGAATTGGAAATAGGGCTTGAGCCACCTCGGCATCTTCATACCCTTACCCGTATTACACTCATCGATGTAATTATCAAAGCCCCATCCAAAGCGAGTTACGCAGAAGAGGAGATAGGTCATCGAGCCTATCGGTAAAAGGAGATTGCTTACGACAAAATCCTCCATATCGAGTATATTCATACCGCCGAGAGTTACGCCCGAAAGAAGATTGAAACCAAAAATACAGGGTAAGCTTGCGACAAGCATAAATATACAGTTGATGACCGAGGTCTTTATCTTTGACCAGCCGAAGTTTTCCTGACACGCCGCCATAAGATTCTGGAAAACTGCGATAACGGTGCTAAAGCTTGCGAAGGTCATAAATACGAAGAAGAGCGAGCCCCAAAGGCGTCCGAGAGGCATATTTACAAATACGTTCGGAAGCGTCTGGAAGATAAGTGCGGGGCCTGCGTCGGGATTTACACCGAAGGCAAAACAAGCTGGGAAGATTATCATTCCCGACATAATTGCGACGAAGGTGTCAAGTGCACAGATACGAACCGACTCGCCCGTTATCGTGGAATTTTTAGACATATAGCTTCCGAAGATCTCCATAGAGGCTATGCCGAGGCTGAGGGTGAAGAAGGACTGGTTCATAGCAGCGGTTATGACGTTTCCAAGACCGCGATCTGCGGCTCTCTTGAAGTCGGGGAGAAGATAGAATTTGACTCCGTCAATAGCCCCGTCGAGCGTTACGCTGTTGATTGCGAGAACGATTATGAGACCGAGAAGACCTATCATCATAAATTTTGATATTCTTTCAAGTCCGCCCTGAAGGCTGAAGCTGCAAACGAGAAATCCCGCGATAACGATTATTGCCATAAATATCGTCATTTCAACGGGGTTTGCGGTCATAGAGGCAAAGACACCGTCAATGGCGGTCTTTGTGGGCTCGATTTTATCGAAGGTGCCTGTTATGAATTTGTAGCAGTATGCAAGCATCCAACCCGAAACCGAGGTGTAGTACATCATAAGAAGGTAGTTACCTACGATGGACAGCCAACCGTGAATGTGCCATTTTTGTCCCGGCTTTTGAAGTGCCTTGTACGCACCTACCGCACCCTGACGGCTTGCACGTCCTACGGCAAGCTCCATCGTAAGAACGGGAACACCCATTATAAGTAAGAAAAGAAGATAGAATAGAACGAAGATTCCACCGCCGTTCTGTCCTGCAACGTAGGGGAATTTCCATACGTTTCCTATACCGATAGCACAACCTGCACTAACGAGTATGAATCCGAGATTTGATTTAAAGCTTTCGCGTGTACTCATTTTTTAAAGTCCTTTACGTGTAATAAGTCACCATATTCTATCACAATAATAGGTGCTTGTCAAGGTTAAAGAAAAAGCTCGGGGAAAACTCCCTTTGCCGCCGATTGATTTGCAGAGACTTATCGTAGAAACGAATATAAAATCTACTGCAATAAGAATTATTAAAAAGTTTTTAAAGATAGGGGTGCGGGGGAAGATGTTTTTCCAAAAAACATCTTCCCCCACATAACTTATCACCCTTATATTACCTCTGCCTCGTAGCCTGCGTCGGTTATTGCTTTTACGAGGACTTCGTCTGCGACGTCTTTCGAGAGAGTTACGACTGCCTTTGCGTCCTCAAGGCTTACGTCTGCCGAGATGACTCCGTCAAGAGCGAGGAGTGCCTTTTCTGCGTGCATTCTGCAATGGTTGCACATCATACCTTTGATAGATACCGTCTTTTTCATTTCTTTTTCTTCCTTTTCTTGTATTGTTTCTGTTTTAGGCTGTATAGGTTTATTTTTTCGTCCAAAGCGGCGGAGTCGCAGGGCGTTCGTTACAACGCACACCGAGCTTGCACTCATTGCCGCTGAGCCTATCATAGGGCTGAGGGTAATGTTAAAGAAGGGGTAGAGGACACCCGCCGCAACGGGAATTCCCAATATATTATAGAAGAACGCCCAAAAGAGATTCATTCGTATATTTTTCACGGTTGCCGCTGAAAGCTTGATGGCACCTACCACGTCGGCGAGCGAGTTTTTCATAAGCACCACGTCAGCCGCGTCGATTGCAATATCCGTTCCCGCTCCTATCGCGATACCGATGTCGGCACTTGTGAGGGCAGGGGCATCGTTTATTCCGTCTCCCACCATCGCAACGCGACGGGACGACTGCTTAAGCTCTCTTATATATCTTTCCTTGTCGGCAGGGAGAACGTCGGGTACGGTCTCGTCAACACCCACGACGTTCTTGACTGCCTCGGCAGTCTTTTTGTTGTCACCCGTGAGCATTACGGTCTTTATTCCCATCTTGCGTAGCTCGGCTATTGCCGCCCGGCTGTCCTCACGTACCGTATCGCGAACTGCAATTATTCCGCAAAGCATTCCGTCCTTTGCAAAGAGCATAGGCGTCTTACCTTCTTTTGAGAGGCTTTCGAGGGCTTCGGACACTCTTTCGTCTGTCTCGACTCCGTTTGCCGTCATGTATCGCACGTTACCGCCGATATAGGTGGAATTTTCCACCTTGCCCTTTACACCGAAGCCGCCCTCTTCTATAAAACCGTGTACCTCGGTAGAGGTGACGTTTTTGGATTTGGCATATTCAATTATTGCAAGAGCGAGAGGGTGTGAGCTTGCCGACTCAAGCGAGAGGGCGATTCTAAGAAGCTCGTTCTCGTCAATTTCACTCAAAAAGGGAAGAATATCTGTGACTTCGGGGTGCCCCGTTGTTATCGTGCCGGTTTTGTCAAGCACTACGGTATCAACTGAGCAAAGCGTTTCAAGCACCGTTCCGTTCTTTATAAGAATTCCCATTTCTGCCGCTCTTCCCGTGCTTACCATTATAGCAACGGGAGTTGCAAGACCGAGAGCACAGGGGCAGGAGATTACAAGCACCGAGATAGCACACGAGAGGGCAAATTCGAAATCCTTTCCGACTATGAGCCAGACGGCTGCCGTAAGGAGTGCTATTGCGATGACGGTCGGCACGAAGACACCGCTTACCTTGTCGGCAAGTCTTGCAATTGGGGCACGGCTCGAGCCTGCCTCGTCAACAAGACGAACGATTTGCGAGAGCGTGGTGTCCTCACCTACGCGAGTAGCACGGAACTTGAAAAATCCGTTTTTGTTTGTAGAGGCGGAAATTACTTTGTCTCCCACGCCCCTCTCACGCGGCATACTTTCGCCTGTGAGAGCAGACTCGTCAACAAAGCCCATTCCCTCGATTATCTCACCGTCAGCGGCAATATTCTCTCCCGCACGGACTACAACGATATCACCTACAGCGAGACTTTCAGCAGGCACGGTGACCTCTTTTCCGTCTCTTATAACTGTGGCGGTCTTAGGGGCTAAATCTATAAGCTTTTCGATAGCAGACCTCGTCTTTGATTTTGAGCGAGCCTCAAAATACTTGCCGAGGGTGACGAGTGTGAGTATCATTGCCGAAGACTCGAAATAGAGTTGGTGAAAATAATGCTCGACCACCGAAAACTCACCGACAGCGAGGGCGAATATCATTCTGTAAAGAACGAATACTCCGTATATGAGAGCCGCACCCGAGCCTACAGCCACGAGAGAATCCATATTCGGAGCTCTGTGGATAAGGGCTGAAAAGCCCTTTTTAAAGAAGCTTCTGTTTATATAAACTACCGCGAGGGTTATGAGAAGCTGAGTCAGTGCCGATACGGGAGCAAAGCGTGCCTCACAGAAAACGCTCGGCAGGGGAAGCCCCAGCATATGTCCCATAGCAATATACATAAGCGGTACAAGCAGACAGATTGACGATACAAACCTCACAAAAAGGTTTTTTTGTGCCTCGTCAAGCTCGTTTTTTGCAGACTGCTTTCCGTCGCTTTTATTCGTTTTATTTTCGGGGCTCGTCTCATATCCTATCGACGTGACCGCCTCGCATATAGCTTCGGCACTCGTCGCCTCTTCGTCGTACGTTGCTGTCATTTTACCCGACAATAGATTTACGTTTGCGTCACTAACGCCGTCAAGCTTTAACGCACATTTAGTGACGTTTGCTACGCAAGCGGCACAGGTCATGCCTCTCACCGTAAACACTTCGGTTTTCATAAAAATCATCTCCAATTTATATTTTCAGTAGGTATTATAGCACAGTTAAAGAAAAAAGTCAAAGAGGATTTGTTAAATTAGGGGAGAGCCTTTTAGAAAGACTCTCCCCCATAGAATTGTTAAAGCTATCAGCTTATCATATCGATACCCTCTTTAAGAATATCGGCATCAAGCATACCCGGGCAGTGTGCCACAAGATTTCCCTTGGCGTCAATGAAGAAGGTTTTGGGAATTCCGGCATTAGCACCGTATTGCTGTGATGCAAGTCCTCCCTCGTCAAAATAGACGGGGAAGGTGTATTTCTTTTCAGAAATGAATTTTTTGCCCGAGGATAGTGTTTCTCCGCCCGAAAGGGTGTTGAGCATTACGAAATGTATATCATTGCCGTATATCTTATAGTATTCCTCGAAATCGGGCATTTCCGCAACGCAATAGCCGCACCAAGACGCCCAGAAATTAAGTACGACGGGCTTTCCGCGAAGCTCGGAGAGCTTTATCTGCTTGCCGTTAATATCGACCATCGTGAAATCGGGGGCGGGATTTGTAGGCTCCTCTACCGGTTCTGTCGAGGAAGCACCGGTTGTGTTCTCGCTCTGCTCGGGGGGAGTAGTTGTAGGCAAATCCGAAGCATTTTCGTCGGTTTCTTGGTTGATAGCATCTGAGTCGGGGCCGATACCAACGTCGGTGCTTTCGGTCTTTGACGTATTTGTGGTGGGCATATCTATTATAAGACCGCCCGAATTATTGTCCTCGCCGAGCTTATCGTAAAGCACTCCGGCACAAACTATTAAGGCAACGAAAACAAGTATAGCTACTATCAATATAATCTTACTTTTCATAGATACGTACTCCTTAGCTTAAAATGAAGAGAACCTTATCAAGAAGTCCTGTCATCATCAAAACACCGACAAGGCAGAGAAGAATACCGCACACGGTATTTATGACGCCGTAATGACTCTTGATAAAATTGAAGGCACCCTTTAGCTTGTCGATAAGTATTGCACTTGCGACAAAGGGAATACCAAGCCCCGCCGAGTAGCAAAGAAGCATAACTATACCCGCAAGGATATGTCCCTGCTGAGAAGCGAGGGCAAGGGCAGAGCCGAGAAAAGCACCCACGCAGGGTGTCCAGCCTATCGAGAAGACGATGCCGAAAAGGATCGCCGAGAAAAAGCCCATTTCCTTTGTGGCAAAGGGATTTTTCATCCCCTTGAAAAGATTGAACTTTAACACACCGATAAAATTCAGCCCGAAGAAGACAACTATAAGTCCCGTGACGATATTGAGCGCTATCTTATATCTCTGCAAAAAGCTGCCGAGGGTTGAGGCAAAGGCACCGAGCGTCACAAATATAACGGTGAAGCCGAGAACGAATCCAAGCGAGTTTACAAGCGTTTTTTTGGTCGTCTTTTCCTCGCTGCCGCCCGCAAAATACGAGACGTATATCGGAAGCATAGGTAAAAGGCAGGGCGAAATAAAGGTGATTATGCCCTCGAGAAACAGTAAAACGTATTGCATAGGCAGTCCTTCCGCTTAGCCGAGCATATCGAGAAGCTGCTGCTTTGAACGCACACCAACGGCACGTGCTGCCTCTTCTCCGCCCTTAAGCACTACTATTGTAGGAATGCTCATAACTCCGAATTTTTGTGCGAGGTCGGGCTCGTTATCAACGTTTATCTTACCGACAGTTACGTCTTCTCTCTCGTCCGCAATCTCGTGAACGATGGGAGCGACCATACGGCAAGGGCCGCACCAATCAGCATAAAAATCGAGCATAACAACGCTTGCACTACTCTTTATTTCATCAAAATTATCCTTTGTAACAGCTACGACTGACATATTGATAAGCTCCTTTAAAAAATTTTTTATACCTTATTATACTTTATTCAATGGCATTTGTCAATATTTTTATCGCTTTTAGAATGGGAGCACATAAAAAGTGCTCCCGAAAAATTATTTTTCAAAATCCTTTTTCTTGACTCTAAAGATAAGCGAGGCGAGGGCACGGGCGTTGAAGGGAATGAGAGGGTAGAGATAATGCCTCTTTTCATTTGCCGTCTTGTTGGTGGCGAGAAGAATAATTATCAGCAAAAGACCGCCGAAAAATCCCCAAACGCCAAATAGGGCGGTGAGCAAGAGAAGAAGCATTCGCATAAATTTAAAGGCGTAGCCGAGTTCATAGCTTCTTTGTGTGAAATTTGCGATGGCAACGAACGCCATATATAGAATGACCTCAGGCATAAGCCAGCCTATGTCAACGGCAAAATCACCGAGAATGAGACCTCCCACCACCGAGAGCGAATTTGCAAGCATATCGGGGGTGTTCATTGAGGCAAGGCGTAGGGCGTCTATGATAAATTCAACGAGAAAGAGCTGTGCGATTATCGGTATCTTTGCCTCGTTTTCGGGAAGAACGAACCGTAACCATTCGGGCGTCAGCTCGGGATTTTGAGTGATGAGATACCAAAGCGGAGTCAAGAGGAGTGTGAGACCGAAAACAACGTACCGCACGAGCTTGATATACGTGCCTGTGAGGGGCGGAAGGTAGTAGTCGTTCGTTTCCTGCATAAAGTCGAATATAGTGCTCGGGAGAACCATCGCCCCGGGAGAATTATCGACGAGAATTAACACGCTGCCCTCAAGCAGCTGTGCCGCTGCGGCATCGGGACGCTCGGTAGTTCTTATCTTGGGAAAGGGATTATACCACCTCGTGCGAATGAGGCACTCGGCAAGGGACTGATGTCCCATAGTAAGAGAGGAGGTCTTTATTGACGAGAGTTTTTTCTTTAAAGACGACAAATATTTTTCGTCAACTCTGTCGTTCATATAGCAGAGGACGAGGTCTGTCTTTGAGCTTGAGCCTATCGTTATATATCGCATAGTGAGGGCGGTGTCACGTATTCGGCGGCGAATAAGGGCGGTGTTAAAAATAAGCGTTTCGACAAAGCCGTCGCGTGCTCCGTGTATGACTCGGTCGCCCTCGGGCTCTGCCGTTTCTCTTGCGGGATAGGTACGGGCGTCGATTATCACTCCGTAAGAGCCAAAAGTAGAACCGAGCATAACGCACGCTCCCGACAGAGCCATCTGCAAAAGCAAGTCGAGGTTTTCAGTCTCGTCGGTCTCAACGTACGGAAGGGAATTATCTATAAACTCTCTTGCCGTGCGGGGAAGCTTTTTGAGCGAGAGAAAGTGCATCATCAGCTTTTGCATAACGGTATCCTTGATAAATCCGTCTATATAATAAAAGGTTGCCTCTCCGTCACCGATGACGAGCCGCTTTTTTATAAGGTCAAAGCTTTCGTTAACACGCAGCTCGGTGTCAAATATTTTTACGTTGTCTTTATAATTTTCTCCTAAATTCCGCATAATTTCCTCTTTTGTTTTTTATTATGTAAGGAATAAATTGGTATTTATCGGGGAGTTAGTTTGTGTTAGTTTTTTACGAACCCTTCCCCAAAAGGGTTCGAGCTCCCAAAACTTTCATATATTGGATTTCAACAAATATGAAGAAAGAACGTCAATATCCGCTCGGACGCAGATATTGAGATGAAATATAGCAACAATCAAAGTCGCTAACGCAGCCCTTGCTCCGCCTTACAGGCTCCGGGCGGGCATTAAGACGTGTAGGGGCGTGCGTCCAAATTTGCTTTGCAAATAGACGCCCCGCATTTTACGCAAACTAACTCATCGCTAAATAAAAATTTATATTCTCTCAACGCTATTATTTGCCGAAAAAAGAAAAAAGATACACTCCCGAAGGAGTGTATCTTGAGGTTTATTGATTTTAGATGATAAGGAATTCGGGCATTCCGTTCTTATACTCGGGATAGCTTTCGCCAACGGTGAGAGGCTGAATGTACTTGCAGCACTCGTCTGTAACTCCGTTTTCCTCTGCGTTTATGAACTCGCGGGGAACGAGCTTAACTTGGTTTGCGATCTTTGATACGTCATAATGCTCAACCGTTACGCTGTACTCATCGCCCTCGTTTCTCTTATAGGTCATCATCTGGCAGGTAACGCCCTCGGCAGCTACGTTTACAGCCGCACGGCCTACCATTACCGACTCGTCAATGTCGGTCTTTGACGCGATGTGTGCACCGCATCTCTGGGGAAGGTTAAGCTCTACCGAGCGAACCTTACAGCCGAATTTTTCCTTAACAAGTCTCTCAAGCGACTTTGCAGTACCTGCGAGGTATGCGTGACCGAAGATGTCGACTGCACCGCTTTGGGCGGAAGCACCGACGTAAGTGCCGTCAGCGTAGCGAATTCCCTCGGAAACGGCAATTACTACGTTCGGGTGACGCTCAAACGCCTTCTTTACGTCAGCAAGGAATTTTTCGTTGTCAAAGTTTACCTCGGGGAGATATACGTAATCGGGAGCGTCCTTGCCGTAAAGCTGACCGATAGCAGAAGCTGCGGTGAGCCAGCCTGCATCACGTCCCATTATCTCAACTATCGTAACTGCGGGAACGGTATATACTGCACAGTCACGGATTATTTCCTGCATAACCGTTGCTATAAACTTTGCAGCAGAGCCGAAGCCTGGAGTGTGGTCGGTAACGACAAGGTCGTTGTCGATGGTCTTGGGAACACCCATTACGCGAAGCTCGTAGCCGCAAGACTTAGAATACTCGGAGAGCTTTGCAACGGTATCCATAGAGTCGTTTCCGCCGATGTAGAAGAAATATCTTATATCGTATTTCTTGAAGATATTGATAAGGTTTTCGTAAAACTCACCGTTATCAGCAACTGTGGGAAGCTTTTTGCGGCAAGAGCCGAGAGCGGCTGCGGGGGTGTGCTCGAGAGTTGTGATCTTCGACTCGTCAGCACCGAAAATCGAGTTGAGGTCAACAAGGTCCTCGCGTAAAAGTCCCTCGATACCGTTACGCATTCCGTAAAGAGTTTTTATCGCATCGGGACGCTCAAGTGCACCTCTTATAACACCTGCAAGTGTAGCATTTATTGCGGCGGTAGGTCCACCCGACTGTCCAACGACAGCATTTCCTATAAGCATTTTTCATTCCTCCAGAACGTTATTTTTTCCTAACCTCTATATTATAGCACCTATTTCTCGGTTGTGCAAGTTTTTTTGCGATTTTTTCTTTTTTCATTTTCTGCTGAAAGTAAGCATTTGCAGTTGTTGACAATTCAACAATAAGATGTTATAATAAATACGGTTTTAATATAAAATTCATTTTGAAAGGAACGAAGCTTTATGAACAAAATGGACGAAAAGTATGAGGCGTTATTTACGCCCTGGAAGATCGGTGATGTAGAGATCAAAAACCGAATAGTTATGTGCCATACGGCACCGTTGAGGTAGAATAAAAAAACAAGCCTGTTGGCGTGATACTCTTAACGGAGTATCACGCCAGTTTTATTGTATCCTGAAAACCACCAGCAGTGCTGGTGGTTCCAAAAAGCTTTAGCTTTGCCCAGTTTATTTATCCGAGCGAAGCGAGAAACCCGCCCCCTTTGCAAGTAATAAAATTTATGCTATCAAAACGGCTATAGATAT
>JAFVSI010000033.1 GCA_017503865.1 Clostridia bacterium
TATAGGCTTGAGAATGCTAACCCCACGTGAGCTTTATGACGCAATGGGCTTTCCGCACGATTATATCATTGACCGAGATATTAGCGGTAATCCTATAAGCCGTGCTGACCAAGTTGCTCGCTGCGGCAATGCTGTTTGTCCGGCAGTAGCAGAAGCACTCGTAAGAGCGAACCTGCCGCAGTATTGTAAACGTAAGATAAAGGATATGGCACACTTGCGTGAGGTTATGATTTCTTAATTTAAAGGAGTAATAAGTAATGGGCGTAATTAAAAAGGATCCTGTATTTTTCTGCGATTGTTGTAAAAAGACAATGATCAGCTCGCAACATCTTGCTAACGTTAAAATCCCCTGCCGTCTTTATGACGACAAGGGCGAGAATTATACCAGAATGCTCGTTGACGTTAAGCTTTGCGATACTTGTACTAACAAGTTTTGGGAAGCTAGTGACGAGAATTTCGCTGTCGTCGAGTGTTCTGACATTAAAGGAATTGAGATCTTCCCGCACTTTGAAGTTGGAGAGCTTCAGTTCCGCAATATGACCTGGCCTAAATCAGAGCCTGTTGAGGTGTAATTTTATGAAAATCAAAAAGTTTTTTTCTTACTTATTCGCTTGCTTTTTTGCTACTCGAGCTGCTGCCGATGCAGTGAACTGTTCTGCATCAGAGGACGAGCTCGACGATAAGATTCTTAAAATAGCGAGCTTCAGAAAATGATTCCGTTTATACACAACGTTAAGATCCTTCCCGAATACTTCGTTGAAGTTTGTACCGGGAAGAAGACAGCTGAGCTTCGTCTCGCTGATCGTCCTTATACCGAAGGTGACTCTCTTGTCCTTCATGAATACGATGGCACGAAGCTCACCGGCCGTAAGGTTACAACACGTATCACTCACGTTCTCCGGGATCCCCGGTATCTCAAGGAAGGATTTGTTCTCCTTTCCTTTGTACTTGATGAACCGGGAGCAAAGATCTCTTCAGTTGCTTGGATGAATCTGTTTGATATGTTTTGTGATAAAAGAAAAGAGCTCGAAGAGCTCAGAAAGGAGTTGCAGAAATGATTTTTCCACAGCACAAGTGCCGTTCTCCTACTTTTTGTTAGTTTTCCACAATAAAAGTAGAAGAAATTTGCTCAAAAGCATCTTTTTAGGTGTTTTTGAGGTTGGGGCTGGCTTTGTAATACGCCCCCAAGATAAAAAATAAAAAATTCAATAATTTCAAGGTTTGAAAGGCGTTTTTTTAACTCGCCAAATGCCCCTTTGGCGAGCCATTTGTTAAAAACGAACAAATAATGGTTTCTAAGTATGTAAGACGAACAAAAATTGTTGACGAATTTACAGAGGATCAGTTAGACCATTATTTTGGGCATGTTGATAAAAAGACGTTGCATCATATTGACACTCTATATTATACCGTTTGGTTAAACGAACCTGACGATATAGTCGAATGTCAGTCTGATTATAATCTTCTGCCAGATAATCTTGCCGCATTTTTACAAATGCTATGCAATATGAAGGCTGAAGTACGATGCAACGCCGGTCTTATTTCAGACGTTGCCGGTATGGATTTTACGAATAAGGTTTTCTCGACTTACGAGTTTTGCATTTCATTAAATGAGTGCTTTGATATTTTTATTGCAAAAAATCTACCGACAAAAGATACTCCAAGAATTCTTGTGCAGCTTCGTTCACGTTTTCTCGTGATTGAAGGTGTAAAGGAAGCAATTGATCAATCTATGTTTTATTTGAGACGTTTATTGTCGCCTTTTGAGCTGATCCCTGTTGATTTTTGTGAGAACCGTATTGATTACGCTTTTCACACAAATTTAATTCATAACCCTAAGAAGAAATTAAAGTTTGAGTATTTGAATAAACACCTTAAGTCTAATTTACGTACTTGGAACGAGTGGGGAAAGATAGGTGATGAGATTTCCATCGACACTCTTTCTCTTGGTTCTCGTAAAAGCAATAACGTTTTTTTTAGAATGTATAATAAGACCAGAGAAGTATGCGAGCAGGGCTACAAGGCATTTTTTATCGAGCGTTGGTTTGAAAAAAAGCTGATTTCTCGTTTTGATAAATATGTATATGAGGAAGCATTTAAAATGCAATCTTACAGAACTGGTTGTTTGTACGGTCGTTTGAAATGGTATATTGAATTCGGTACTAATGAAGAATTTAAGGAAGAATGCAAGTCTCTTATTGAAACTTGTTTTATTGATTCGAATAATCTTTCTTTTATTGAATCTAAAATCAATGGTTACATACCCGAGCCTACTGTCATAATGAACATTGAGTATCAGACCAAGAGAAGATTTTATCTGTCTGCTGAGCAGTGGTTAGGCTTTGCAGATATTGATGAATTACCTTTTACAAAAGGAAAACGAAAAAAGAAAAAGCTTCTTTTTACGTCAAAAGAATGCGATCCGTTGCTTAAGAGAATTTATACAATTCTCGCTAACGCTCCGTCCATTATTGACTATCTGACCGGATTTGGTAATTGCGTTTCTTTTGTTCGTGACCGAAAAATGAGTAAAAAGGATTTTCTTGAGCTTGGTGAAAAAGATGGTTTTTGTGATTGGTGGAAATGTATTCGTGAATGTACTATTGATTATGCTCCTGAAAGTAAGCTTGAGTTTTACCGTTCTTATGATGTTGGTATGAGTATGCAGCAATATGCCGGTATATTTCAGAACAACGTTGCTCGTATGGGTATTATGGCAAGTCACAATACTGAAGGACGTCCCTTTAGTGATGACCTCGTTGACACCTTAAGTATCATTAACGACAATGATATGGTGTTGTTTGATTCAAATTCAAGTTTTTCTGTTAAGGATCTTTCTGATGAAGGTTTAAGAGACCTTATTCAAAAGTTTGCACCTGCGGAGTATTCCGCACGAAGAAAACGAAAAGCTCGGCAGTTAAAGCCGATTATAGAAAAATTAAAACCGGTAGAGCCGGAAAAAGAAAGTATTTAAGGAAGGACTCCCGGTAAGGGAGTAAAGGTAAAGAAAATGAAATATGTAATTTGTAATCTCGAAAGAAAAAAAGGTACAATTCAGGAAAATCAGCAGAAGTACGATAACGTTATTATGAATCTTCTTTTGACAGAAGACGATCCGATGTACTATCGTAATCTTCTCGGCGGTCGTCCTATCTCTGAGATTAAAGTTAAGACCGAGCTCTTTGACGAGATCGTTTTCGATCCTAATAAGGTTGTTCAGTCCTGGAATGATCTTGTTTGGTGTGAGATCGAGCTTTACATTGATGTTGCATCCGGAAAGGTTATCTGTATAAAGGTGCTTGACATCGATGGAAAATCGAAGCTCTGATAAAGACGATTTCATTTGCTGCTCAAATTGCGGCAAAAAGTTTTTCAAACTTAATTACGGCGGCGGTGAAATGGTGGTTTTTTGTCGCGGCTGTCATAAAGAGGTCACCGTCCCTTTCGGTAGTTATACCGTGCTCGGCAAGTTCGCCGATTCAGACGGCAGTTAAATAATCACAAAACAATAAACAAACATAGAGCCTTGAGCCGAATAGATAATTATTTATTCCTCAAGGCTCAATTTTTTTACATGAAAGGAAAAATTTTATGAATTACAAAACTAAAAGAATTTTAAAGACTATCGCTCTTGTTCTTGTAGGAGCTCTTCTCGGTGGAGCTATTATCGGATTTACCGATATAGGTGAAAAGCTTCAGCCCACTCGTAACGATGAAAACTTCATCGTGGTAAACGATACGTACGTTAAAGACGGTACCAATGACAAGGGTGTTACCTGGAAGGTGTCTGATGACGGTACTATCAAGCTTTACGGTAAATCAACGTCTGCTGACTCTATAGTTGTTCAGAACGTTGCTCTTAAGGCAGGTACATATACCTATTCCGTTGGTAACGACAAGGTAAACGTAGATATGTATTATTCCTACGTTGACGCAAACGGTGAGCATTATATTGCCGGTACTACTAACGATACTTTCGAGCTCGTTGAAGATACTACCGTTCAGGTTGTTATCTGCTGGCTTGAGAAAGTAAGCTTCGGTGAAATAATCGGTACTACCTTCCGTCCTATCATCGTTGAGGGTGAGAATCCCGGAGACTTTTATGCAAAGTAAGTTTAAACGCTGTGGGTGGCTGTAATGGTCGCCCACAGTGTAAGGAAAGGAATCTGTTATGAAAAATAAAATAACAAAATTAAGTGCAGTATTTCTTTCTGTACTTATTCTTTTTTCTTCCCTGTTTATTCCCTCTGCATCAGCAGCCGAGACTGTTCCCGAAGATATTGAGACGTCTGACGTAATATCTGATCTCAATAGAATGGGTATTGATCATACACAGTACCCGAAGGACACAGCAGCGGACCATTGCAGAATGCTTAAGTTTCTTGAATTCGGTTACGATTATGGTAATAATCAGAGCGAATACGGTTTGTATATCTACGTATGGAATCCTACCGGAAAAGCATTGAATACTACGAGTGTCTTGAATAAGATAACAATTCAATCGCGTTCTGTTGTAAACGTAGAGCAGTCTGATTGGCATAAGTTATCTCTTGAGTTTGTCGATTATTCGACTGATACTGGATATGAGCACGTATTTTATAAATTTCGTGTAAGAAAGTCCGGTTTAGCTAAAGTTCTAAAGAATGTTTCAAGAGATCTTCGTGTTTATGAAGTCTCTGAAATAGAGCTGCATCATTCTGGGAATACAAATGCAACAAGCTTTAAAATCGGCGGTCGTTTTACCTTTTCAGGTTTTCAGCCTTATAAGAATAGTGCAAAAAATGCTGTTAATACGCTTTCCTGTAGTGTGACCGATAGAACGACTATAGATATTGACATACACCCTACGACCTGGAAGACTGATACGTCAGCAAAGGGTGTCGGATATGCTAACGAGCTTTTCAGCGTCTATTTTGCCGTGCCTAACGATATTATACGAGACTACGGCAACGTTGA
>JAFVSI010000034.1 GCA_017503865.1 Clostridia bacterium
CCGCTTTTCTTTGCGAAAAGAGGCACAAAGAAAAGCTAAGCAAAAGAAAGTGCCGTTTTCACGAGGCTCCGCCTCGAGCTCCGCGAGCTTTTGAAAAAGCTCGACCAAAACTTTTCAACCACTCGCCCTAAGTCTCACCGATAAATTAAAATTTGAATTGACAACACATTTCGTCTATGATAAAATGAAAGCAAGGCGGTGGTTTAATGAAGGCTTTTGGTAGTTTACCCGAGGGATACGGTGAAATTTACTCGGTTGACCTTAAGAAAAACAAGAAATTATCATTACTTGTAAACGGAATTGCTATAGTGATTTGTGTCGTTATGGCGGTGGTTATGAATTTTTACGTGCCTTTTTCGACACTATTCGATATGAAAGACGGGTTTGTGCCCTACATAATCCGTTTTGTGTCCCTTATGCTTTTGTCGGTGCTTTATATCGTTTTGCACGAGATTGTTCACGGAATAGCAATGAAAATATGCGGCACAAAGAAGGTAAAATACGGCTTTACAGGCGTATATGCCTATGCGGGCAGCGATGATTATTACGACAAAAAGGGATACATATTTATCGCACTTGCTCCCGTTGTGCTTTGGGGAATAGTTTTGGCTGTTGTAAATTTTCTTGTGCCTGCCTCGTGGTTTTGGGTAATCTACATTATTCAAATATCAAACGTCGGCGGTGCGGCGGGCGACTATTTCGTCACGGTGAGATTTTCCCGCTTGCCAAAGGATATTCTCGTCAAGGACTACGGAGTCGGAATGGTCGTGTATTCAAAAGAAAAATAAGAAAAGCAGACTGCAAAGCAGTCTGCTTTTCTTATTCATTTTGAGGGAATACCGTTAAAAGCGTATTCGCCAAAACGTCGATAGAACAGCGAACGGTGGGGAGATCGTATTGCTCCTTGCCTATTACGGGCATACACCAAGGAGTTTCCATTGTAAGCACCCAAAGCCCTTTTTCTATGACGTGGTCGGCAAGCATTCCCTCGTGTCCGTTGGGACGGGTTCTCCCGAGAGATTCGTTTTGGGGGAGAGAAGGATATTCCTTTGCCCATTTCTTTGAGAGAGGGGCAAAAACTGCCTTTGCCAGCTCTACGTCACGCTGAGAGTAAACGTAAAAGAGGGGATATCCCTTGGCGATATTGTGATAGTCAAGCACGAGCTGTGTATCGGAATTTTCTTCTAAAAAGCGAATTATCGATTTTGTTTCCGTCTCGGATTCGGGATATTCTCCCGCATGCTCAGGCGAGTTTTTTTCGTTTTTGCCGTTGAAATACGGGGCGAAATTTCGGTTAAGGTCAACCTCGTTTTCATTCTTTCTTTTGTTGTGGTCAAAGCCCCAAGGATTCGCTACGGGAATTACGTCAAAGACGACGTTTCTTTTTAGGTGTGATAGAAGCTTGTCGTTTGAGGTGAGCATCAGCTTAAAGAATTGTGCCGTCACAAAGGCAGCACCCTGCTCGTAGCCGTGAATGGATGCTATGATGCACGCCTTTAAGGGTGGGTTGCTTTGTTCGGGATTTCTGAAGGTGTAGCGACGTATCTCGCACGAGGACGCCTCGTCTAAAACCGTTTTAGTAATAAACTCGGGGAATTTTTCCATAAGCTTGTCATACATATCATATATGACCTTATGTGAGCATTTTGTAAGAGGTATGGTGTCGGACAGAGAGCCGCCCGCAACGTCAAACGGGGCGGAATAAATGAGGCTTTCGTGGGACTCAAAATTACTCATTTTATTATGTTTCCTTTTTAATATCAGTCAAAATACCCCTTGTACTCGATTTGGTGAGGACTTTCGGGGAAGAGGAGACGATGAAGGTCGATAAAATAATCGTCGGTCATACTTGCGATGTAGTCAACGACGAGCTGATTAGGCTCGGTTTTTTCATACGGAATATCTCGCTCGTAGTGGGCAAGCTTTACGTAATTTATATGGTGCGTAAAGATAGGCGAATCGGTGTTGCCCCCGATAAGGTCTGAGAGAAGCTTCTCGTAAAGTTCTTCCATCATAGGCTTTATAATTGCGTCAAACTTCTCGGCAACGGCAGGGGAGAGGTAAATTTTCTCGTAATTTTCCTTTTTAGCCTTCGAGAGAGCGGCAAAATGGGTGTTGTCCATCTTTATATAATCGTGTCCGTAGCTGTTTTCGATAATGTTTACAATAAGATTGTTTATAATCTCGGCATTTCTCTCGCCGATGTCGGACGGCGAAAAATTGTCGGTCGAAATAAGAGCCGCCTTTTCTGCGTCCTGTCTGTCCTTGCCGAGATACGCGATGATGTCGGATATTCGCATAACACAGCCCTCAAGTGTTGAAGGAACGAGCTTTTTGACGTTTGCTTTATCGAGATAGCAGCCCTCGATAAGCTCATCAAATTTTTCAAATGACGCAAGAGGTGCGGGGCGGTATTCCGAAAGCTCAAGCTCTCCGTCGTGGCTCGCGATGCCCGAAAGTGTCTCAAGGCTTATATTGTAAGGATAAATCTTGTCAAGCACACGTACCGAATGGATATTGTGCGAAAATCTCCTGCCCGTATGCTCGCGAAGGATTCCGTCAAGATATTTCTCGCCTGCGTGACCGAAGGGAGTGTGTCCTATATCGTGACCGAGAGCTATCGCTTCAATAAGGTCGAGATTAAGCCCGAGTGCCTTTCCTATTGTCCTCGCTATTCTTGATACGAGCTGAACGTGGAGTGCACGGCGGGTTATGTCGTCGTTTTTGTAGAAGGAAAAGACCTGCGTCTTGTCGGCGTAGCGGTTGTAATAGGGGCAGTGAAGTATCTTGTCGATGTCGTGGATAAATGCGGTACGCCACACGTTTGCCTTGTCACGTGGGTTGTCGCGGCGGCGGTGTATTTTCCCCTCGTCAAAGGCTACAGCAGGAACCGTTCCGTTTTCTCTGTCACTTATTATTCTATTTTCAACTTCAGTTGAAAGTGTTTCGTATCTTAACATATACACCTCATAAATTGAGATTTTTTCTTAAATTTATTATATCATTTTTTTGCGGCGTGTGCAAGAGGAATAAATATATAAATTGGTATTTGTAGGTGAGGCTTGGAGAAAGTGGTTGAAAAGTTTTTGTGTCTCGAACACGAACATCAGTTCGTGTGACGAAGCGTAGCGGAGTTATTTTTCTAAAAAGAGACCGCAATCCAACGCGCGTAGCGTTGGTCGCTCGTCGCAACGAGCGAAACTCCCCTATCGTTCGAAACGCCACGAAGGGTGAATTTCGCCCTTTGGGTGAAAGAGGGGAACACACACGAGGGGGTTCCCCTTACTAAACATAAACTAATTATACCGTTAGCCGCTTTTCTTTGCGAAAATAGGCACAAAGAAAAGCTAAGCAAAAGAAAGTGCCGTTTTCACGAGGCTCCGCCTCGAGCTCCGCGAGCTTTTAAAAAAGCTCGACCAAAACTTTTCAACCACTTACCCTAAGCCTCACCGATAACTTACCTAAAGGTAGAAACTTCGTTTGCAAAATTTACAACACCTTTTCATAGGCTACACGGGCGTCACCTGACTCGAGGTAGATGGTGCCGCAATGGATAAATCCGTGCTTTTCGAGCATACGCCTCATAACGACGTTTCCCTCGTGAGTGTCTATTCTAAGCGATTTTTTTCCTTTATTTCGTGCCTTGTCAGCCGCAAAATCGATAATAGCGGTAGAAAGCCCTTGCCCCCTCGACTTTACTGATATTGCGACACGGTGGATAGCGGTATAAGAGACCGATTCACCGAGCGACGAGAGACTCTCGCCCGTAGTCCATTCGCCACAGAAAATTTTGTCATAGCAAAGGTCACCCGCTGTAAATACGCCAAAGGTCGCGAGAATTTCACCGTTTCGGCTGTTTTCAATACAGTACGAAAAGCCCTCGCGAACGTCGTTTTCAATAATTTCGCGTTGCGGATATCCGTCCTGCCATTGGTCAATGCCAAGCTTTGCCATTGTCCCTCTCGCCTCAGCAATTATCTCCATAACGGCGTCAATATCGCTTTCCGCCGCCTTCCTTATTATCAAATCCTTGTCCATATTTTCACCTCATTTTGTTGCTTTGATTATATCATTCGAATAGAAAAAAGTCAACGGAAAATTGGTATTTGTAGAAGTGTTTATGTTAATGCGGGGGAACCGCCTTTTTTGGAAAAAAGTCTCTTCCCCCGCACCCCCTTCCACAAAAAACTTTTCAAACCATTTTTAAAAAAAGAACTACGCTTATGCTTCTACGGAGAGATTACGCCTTGCTATTGCTTGATTTTTTGAGTACTACCGCCGCCGAGGGAATGCAAAAAGGGGAGAAGAAAGCTTTCTTCTCCCCGATATTTTATTTGTGGTGGTGATGCTTTGCCGCTTCCCTGTTTTTCTTTTCCTCAAGGAATTTCTGACGGTCAAAGCCCTCGGTCGTTTTCTCCTTGATGTCTCCCGACTTTGTAAGAGCCATCTTCGTAAGAACAGGACCGAATATTTCGTAAACGAGCACTGCAAAAAGCACGATATTTCTTATAAGAACACCCTGCTCGCCCATCGTTTGAAGCACGATTGCCGACATACCGAGTGCGACTCCCGCCTGAGGCAAGAGTGTGATTCCAAGATATTTTTGAATTTTCGGCTCACACTTGGTCATCTTTGCACTGCTGTATGCACCGAAATATTTACCGATAGAACGGAAAATGATATAGACCACGCCAACTATAACGACTGCCACGTCAGCGAGAATATCGAGTCTTAACTCCGCACCGCTAAGCACGAAGAAAATTACGAAAAGAGGAGCCGTCCACTTGTCTGCTCTGTCCATAATATCCGCCGAAAAATCGCAGAGATTGCAAAAGACGGTACCGAGCATCATACAAACGAGAAGGGAAGAAAATCCTATTTCAACGCCGCCGCCAAGCTCAAAATGGAACTTTGAGAGGGCAACTGTAAGAAGCACGAAGGTAATTGAGAGCGACATTCTTCTCGAGCCCGAATGGAAGAGCTTTTCGCAATACGTAAAGAGAACTCCCATAATAAATCCGAGAGCAAGCGAGAGAATAACCTCAAGTAGAGGATTTACAAGCATAGAAACTACGCTTACAGAGCCGCTGTCAAGTCCTCTTGCGATACCGAAGGAGACCGAAAAAACAACAAGACCAACCGCATCGTCAAGGGCGACGATGGGCAAAAGAAGGTCTGTAAGCTTACCCTTAGCCTTGTACTGACGAACGACCATAAGTGTCGCCGCAGGAGCAGTTGCCGTAGCGATTGCACCGAGGATTATAGCCATAGAGGGCGTAAGAACGTCGGGCATTGCAAACGAAAGAGCTATAAGAGCCACGTCGACCACAACAGTTGTTACGAGTGCCTGAAGAATACCGATAATAGTAGCCTGCTTGCCGATAGCCTTAAGCTCGTTTAGTCTGAACTCGTTACCGATAGCAAATGCGATAAAGCCGAGAGCAACGTCGGAAATTACCTCAAGTGCGGCATTTTTCTCGCCGCCATTAAGACCGAAATCTGCGGGTGAAAAACCGAGATAGTTAAGTTCGCTTCCGAAAAAATCAAACTCTAAAGCACCGAGAAGGAAGGGCCCCACAAGAATTCCCGCCACAAGATAAGCGGTTACCGCAGGGAGCTTTAAAAGCTTTGCGAGTCGCGACATAAGAAGTCCCGCAAGCATTGAAATTGAAAGTGATACAAGTATCTGCATTTACTTTATTTACCTCAAAAAATGTCTTTTTTTCTTTCTTAAAAATTCAACAAGCACTATTATATCACCACACACAGATATTGTCAATCAAAAAATCAAAGTTATTTTAACTATTTTACACAAAAATTTAATATTTTTATAGAGCTTTTGACGAATTTTAAGTTACTTTATGTTAATGCGGGGAAACCGACTTTTTTTTAAAAAAGTATCTTGCCCCCGCATAAACTAACACACATAAATTACCCCAAGGGGTAGAAACTTCGTTTGCAAAAATTTTTTTAAAAATTGAGACAAAGTGGGACTAAGTGAGACTGTTTGAGACTTTTTTGTGTAATAAAATAAAGTCACAAGGAAGCCGAAATAAAACAAAGAAAGGAGGTGTAAAGATGAAAAAAGAAAGAAGATATTTTACAATGACCACGGAGCACGAAAGTGCAATACGTCAATTGTCAGAAGAGGAAGCAGGAACACTTCTTATAATGATATTTGCCTTTGTAAATGGACGAGATCCCTTTACCAGTTTTACGGAAGAGCAAAAAAAGTATATGACACATGACGTTGTGGTACTTTATAACGTTATCAGTGCCCAGATAGAAAAAGAGCTTAGAGAAAGGTACAATTAAATTCCCAAAAGGGTAGAAATCTTCTGTCCCGAAAATTTGAACCCCTCATCCCAAGTGGACTTATTATTTTTTCATTATAATTGTATCTCCTTTATAAATTATCATTATCATTATCACATAAGTTTTTTATTGTTAACTATGAGTTTGCAAGGGGTGGGGGATTCAAATTTTCGGGACAAATTTAAACGTTGAGTGAAGTCTACCCAAGCGAATTCAAACTAAAGAACCTAAATTTGCGTTGTTTATCTGTTTCTTCCGTTTGCTTTCCTAACGCAAATAGTGCAAATCCTTTGGATTTGCGAGCGGTTCGAAGGTGAAATTAGGAGAAAAAGCAAGGGAGAGGCAAACCTCTCCCTTGCTTTTTGGCCTACCCAAGCGGATTCGAACCGCTGACCTTCAGAGTCGGAGTCTGACGCGCTATCCAGCTGTGCCACGGGTAGTTTTCTCAACTAAATATTATACCATATTTCTTTTCTTTTTTCAAGTAAAATTTTGTCGGCTGAGTTTAGTTTTTTTTATATTAAAAAATGTCGTATTAAATTACTTAATATATAATAAATATTGTAAGAAGTTGTTGCAATTTTCATTTTTTTGTGGTATAATTTATTTGTATATTTATCGCTTTTTTCATCCTATTTTTTTGGAGGTTTAAAATGTCATATATTGACAATATAAAAAACATTTGGAAGGTCGTTAAGGAATCGTTTGACGAGTCTCTTCCGCAGGGCGTTTCCGATCTCTGGTTTGAAAATATCGAGATCATCTCCTTTGAAAATAACTGTATAACTATGACGACCGATTTCAGAACGGGCTACAACGTCATCAATCAAAAATATATCGAGACTATTAAAGAAAAATTTTCCGAGATGCTCGGTTTTGATATTGACGTAGAATTGCAGCTTATCGAGAGCAAGGAAGCTCCGCCGTTTGATTATACCCCTATGATAGAAAACGCACAGGGTATAAAGCACACCGAGACCGAAAGAACACCGACTGTAGTAATTCCTCAAAATTACAGTTTTGAGTACACCTTTGAAAATTTCATTGTGGGAGAATCCAACAAATTTGCCCACGCAGCCTGCGTAGCAATTGCCGATAAGCCTGCTACAAATTACAACCCCTTATTTATCTACGGACCGAGCGGAATAGGAAAAACCCACCTTATGTGTGCCGTTGTAAATGAGATAAAAAAGAAAAAGCCCTTCGTCTCGGTCATCTATATAAGCTGTGAGGATTTTACCAACGAGCTTATCGAGAGTATCAAAAATCAGCAGATGGAGTTTTTCAGAGACAAATACCGTAATTGTGATATTCTTCTTATAGATGACGTGCAGTTTATATCGGGCAAGGTCTCAACACAAGAAGAGTTTTTCCACACCTTCAATGCCCTTCACGACAATCATAAGCAAATTATTCTCTCGTCCGACCGTCCGCCAAAGGATATAGGACACCTTGCCGACAGACTTAAAACGAGATTTGAGTGGGGAATAATTGCAGATATTCAGCCGCCGGATCTTGAGCTTCGTATGGCAATTATCAAGAAAAAGGCAGAGCAGGTCAATATCGACATTCCAAATGACGTTATAACACTTCTTGCCGAAAATCTCCGCTCAAATATAAGACAGATAGAGGGAGCTATAAAGAAGCTTTCAGCAATCTCATTCCTTTCGGGAAAGAGCATTTCGCTTGAGCTTGCAAAGGATTGTCTGTCAGAATTACTCGTTGGAGTAGAGCCTATAAACGTAACAATAGACAAGATATATGCCGCTGTTTTTAAAAAGTACGGAATAAAGAAGGAAGATATTATCGGTCAGAAGAGAAACAAGGAAATTGCACTTGCAAGACATATTGCAATCTATCTTGTAAGAGAAATTACCGAAATGTCTCAGGAAAATATAGGAAAGTTATTCGGCGGACGCGACCACTCAACGATAAAGACCTCGTGCGATAAGGTCTCGAAAATGCTTAACGATCCTATTTTCGATCTTGAAATTAAGGAGATCATTCACGAGATAACGGGACAGTGATAGTTTTTCCACAAGTTATTAAGTATGTGAAAAACTCAAAAAATATACGTTTATAAATTTGAGATTTTCAAGACGTATCAAGGGTTTAAAATGTTGATAACATTTTTAACTTTGATGTTGAAAACTTAAAATTCTGCGAAAAACGGCAGTTTTCCACCTAAAAAGTTTTCCACATTTTAGTTTTAATTTTTTTTAAAATCAAAAAAAACCGGATTTTTAATTTTTTCGGCTTGAAAATTTTTGAGAGAAAAAAGTTTTCAACAAAACCCTGATATTTCTTTCAACTTGTTTTCGTCAAGAAAAATATTGCAAATTCCCATATAAAACAAAGAAAAAAATACTTTTCCACATTTTACACAGTATCTAATACTATTACTATAAATATATTATTATATTATTCTTTTCTTCTTTTAAAGAGAGGGAAGGAACGAAAGGGGAACAAAATGAAAGTCATTTTCAAGAGAAACGTAATTATCAACGCAACAGCACCCCTTATGTGTGCAGTTGCAAAATCGCAAAATCCCGCAACAGAAGGAATTCTTATCGAGGCTAAATATCCCGACACCTGCGTTCTTACCACCTTTGATGCTAATAAGGGTGTAAGAATTACAATCGAGGCAGTTGTTATCGAAGAGGGCAAATATATCGTAAACGCACAAAAGTTTAATCAGACCATCAAGGTTATGATAGGCGAAGATATTACTCTCGGTATCGACCAGAAGCTTACCGCTTGTATCTCCTGCGGAAAGTCCTCTCATAAGATGACGGCTCTCGCACCCGACATCTTCCCGATGATTCCGGACCTCACAAGTGACAGAAGCTTTATTTTGTCTCAGTCTATAGTTAAAAAGATGATAAATCAGGTATCCTTTGCTATGGGTATAAACGATCCGAGAACCGTTCTTAACGGCTGTTACTGCCAGATAAGAGACGATTCTATTACCCTCGTTGCCTGCGACAGCTACAAGCTTGCAAAGGTTTCTAAGATGGCGGATATTGAAAACAAGAACACAAATAACGATGCTCATCTTAATTTCAATTTCATTATTCCTGCAAAGACCGTTCTTGAGGTAGGAAAAATGCTTTCTGACGACGAGGAGAGCCTTACTCAGATATATATCACAAGAAAGCATATCGTTTTCCTTATAGGCGAAATTACCTTCTTCTCGCGTCTTGTTGACGGAGATTATATCGATTACGACAGAATTATTGTTAAAAATCATAAGATAGACGTCACTGTCGACCGTCAGGAGCTTATATACGCCCTCGAGCGTGCTGCTCTTATTACCGAGGAGAGAATAGTCAACAGTGTTCGTTCTCACGTTAAATTTGACCTTATAGACGGTCTTCTTAAAATAAGTGCCGTTTCTACCGCAGGCAGCACCTACGACGAGCTTGAGGTGGATAAAAACGGCGACGACCTTATTATCGCATTTAACAACCGCTTCCTTATCGACTCGATAAGAGCTTGCGATGCTGAAAAGATAAAGCTCTCGCTTTCTTCTCCCCTTACAAGTATGAATATCGAGCCTATCGATGCTGAAGAGGGCAAGGAAGAGATATTTATGCTCCTTCCCGTAAGAATGAAGGAATAGGATTTGTGAAAATTTCACGTCAGAGGAAAAATACTAATTATTAAAAAAATTTAAAGGTTCTTTCGTTTTCTTTCTTTTAGGAAAGAAATAAAAGAAACTAAACTATGTATTGTAAAAGAATTAGAGTTAGAGATTTTAGAAATATAGAATGTGAAGAGATAGAGTTTTCCGAGGGAGTAAACGTTGTTTCGGGTGAGAATGCTCAGGGAAAGACGAACTTGCTTGAGGCTATCTATTACGTTTCGGTTGGAAAGAGCTTTCGGGCGACGCAAAACTCTGAAATTATAAGGTTTGGCACGAAGAGAGCCGTAGTCGAGCTTGATTTTGACGATGGAATAAGAGAGCAGACTATAAAGATGACTGTCTTTAAGGAAAAAAAGAGACAGGCGGAAAAAAACGGTGTCAAGATTGAAAAATTATCGGACATTGTGGGCTGCTTCCGTACAGTACTTTTTTGTCCTGAGCATCTTTCGCTCGTAAAGGACGGTCCCGCACTTCGTCGAAATTATCTTGATATAGCTATAAGCCGAGCGAGACCTATGTATCTTCACGCACTTCAAAAGCACAATTATATTTTAAAGCAGAGAAATTTGCTTATAAAGAATGCTTTGAATGACAGAAAAACCTTTGATACAACGGTGGATCTATGGTCAGAGCAGCTCGCACACGCGGCGGCAATAATAACAAAATTCCGTGCAGAATTTATAAAAAAGGTAGATTTTCACGTCAAGGAATGTTTTGCTGAAATGAGCGGAGAGAGGGAAAATCCCTCTATCAGCTACAAAAGCTCATCAAAGCTTTATGAGGAAGAGCTATTTGACCTCGAAAAGCTTGAAAAACAGTTTACAAAGCTTCTCAGAGAAAATCACGACCGCGAAATTTACGCGGGGGCAACGCTTTACGGAGCTCATAAGGACGATATGGAAGTGCTGCTCAACTCTCAAGAGGCAAGATTTTTCGCGTCTCAGGGGCAGCAGCGTTCACTTGCAATTGCTCTCAAGCTCGCCGAGGGAGAAATTTGCTATTCCGAGTTTTCGGATTATCCCGTATTTTTGTTTGACGACGTCCTTTCGGAGCTTGACGCAAAAAGGCGTGATTATCTCATAAATCGCATAAAAGGAAAACAGGTAATAATGACCACCTGCGACAAAAACGAGATAAGAGAGGCTAAAAAAATTTCCGTCAGCGATGGAAAATATACCGAAGATTGAGAAAGTTTGTTTGTGTTAGGATTTCTTTGAACCCTTTTATAACGGACAAAAAAATACCCTAAGCTTTAAGAGAAAAAAGGCTCCCCCAAGAAAAATAAACTTAACCTCTATTTAAAAAGGTTTAAAAAGTTTTTTGAGGAAGGGGGTGCGGGGCTTTGAGCACGACCGCCGCCGGTGGCGGATAAAGGGAGTGAGAAAAGGGAGAAAATAAGAAGTATCGAGTTGAGCTTTAGCACAACACGAGACGACTATATTTTCGAGTGGGCAGAGACTTTTTCTCAAAAAAGGCGGTTCCCCCGCATAAAAAAACACAACAAAAAAGAAAGGAGTTGGTAACGGGATATGTTTTTACACGTAGGAAACGGGAAGAACATAAGGACAAAGGATATTTTTGGAATATTCGATATGGACAACGCTACGATATCGCAGGTTACGAGAAAATATCTTTCGTCAAACGAGAAAAATCACTCGGTAGAGACCGTTGCCGATGAGATTCCAAAATCATTTATAGTATACGAGAGCGACGGAGAATTCAAAATTTGCTTTTCTCCACTTTCGACCTCTGCCCTTATAGGCAGATTACTTTCTTAAAAAATAAAAATTAAGATATATACACCTACGAGAGAACCAGAAAGGAAACAAGAAAAAGAATGGACAACACAACGAATCAGGTTTACGATGAAAGCCAAATACAAGTGCTTGAGGGACTTGACGCTGTAAGAAAGCGTCCGGGTATGTATATTGGAACTACGTCAATAGGCGGACTGCACCACCTCGTTTACGAGATAGTGGATAACTCTATAGACGAGGCACTTGCAGGGTACTGCGACCTTATAAAGGTAGTAATAAATCCCGACAATAGCATAACCGTAGAGGACAACGGACGAGGAATACCGTCCGCTATTCACCCAAAGCAGGGAATACCAACACCTGAGGTCGTTTACACGATACTTCACGCGGGCGGTAAATTCGGCGGCGGCGGATACAAGATAGCAGGTGGACTTCACGGAGTTGGAGCATCTGTCGTAAACGCACTTTCAGAGTGGGTAGAGCTTGACGACACCTACGAGGGACACCGCTTTACCGTACGCTTTGAGAAGGGTAAAAAGGTAAGAGAATTTGTCGAGGTTCCGCTTGAAGATGGCAGAGAGCACGGCGTCAGAGTTACCTTCAAGCCCGACCCCGAGATATTCGAGGAGACAGTTTTTGTTTACGAGACCTTACAAAAGAGAATGCGTGAGCAGGCGTTCCTCAATGCAGGAATCCGTATCCTTCTCATTGACGACAGAGAGGAAACGAGACGCGAAGAGGAATTTTACTACGAGGGCGGTATAAAGACCTTCGTCAGCTACCTTTTAGAGAAGGACAAGCACGAAAAGCTCCACGAGGACGTTATCTATATGAAGGCAGAGAAGGGCTCGAGTATTGCCGAGGTAGCACTTCAGTACAATACCAAGAGCTCTGAGGAGATACTTTCCTTCGCAAACAATATGCACACCGTTGAGGGCGGTACGCACGAGACGGGCTTTAAGGCAGGTCTTACTAAGGTAATCAACGATTACGCAAGAAAGTGCGGAGCACTCAAGGAAAAGGACGAGAATCTTGAGGGTAAGGACGTTCGTGAGGGACTTGTCGCTATAATCAGCGTAAAGCTTGAGGACGCACAGTTCGAGAGCCAGACCAAAGCAAAGCTCGGTAACTCCGATATAAGAACGCTCGTTGAGAACACCATAAACGTAAAGCTTTCCGAGTTCTTTGAGGAAAACCCCGCCGTTGCAAAGGTAATAGTCGAAAAGGCTATACTTGCCGCAAAAGCAAGAGAGGCGGCACGCAGAGCGCGTGAGGACGTCAAGAGAAAGGGTGCGCTTGAAAGCTCGTCGCTTCCCGGCAAGCTCCGCGACTGTAACGAACGTGGAGCAGAATTTACCGAAATATATCTCGTAGAGGGAGACTCCGCAGGCGGTTCCGCAACACAGGGACGAAATTCACGCTTTCAGGCTATACTTCCCCTAAGAGGTAAAGTTCTTAACGTAGAAAAGAGTAATTCAAGCAAGGTACACAATAACGAGTCGCTCATTCCTATAATTCAGGCACTCGGTTGCGGAGTTGGCGATACCTTTGATATATCAAGACTCCGTTACGGAAAGATAATTATTATGGCCGATGCCGACGTTGACGGTTCGCATATAAGAATCCTTCTTCTGACATTCTTCTTCCGCCATATGAAGCAGCTAATCGAGGACGGACACGTATTCCTCGCACAGCCGCCCCTCTATAAGGTCAAGAGAAAGACGGGCAAGGGCCCCGAGCTTTACGCTTTCTCCGATGCCGAGAGGGATAAATATATCGAGGAGCTTGGCGGCGGAGCAAACATCGAGGCAAGCCGATATAAAGGTCTTGGTGAGATGAACCCCGAACAGCTTTGGGAGACAACTATGGACCCCGAAAGAAGAACGCTTCTCCGTGTAACGATGGAAGATGCCGCCGCGTGTGACGAGACGTTTTCACTCCTTATGGGTGACAAGGTCGAGCCGAGACGAGTCTTTATCGAGGAGAATGCAAAATTCGCCGAAAATCTCGATATTTAAATCTTTTTCGTCAAAAATTTCAAAAAAAGACAGTGGGAAAATCCCTGAAGTTTTCCACAACGTTGTGGAAAACTCTGTTAATAACTTGATTTTATCGCAAAAAAAGCCCCTTTAAAAAAGGGGAAAGCTGTTGAAAGTTTTTTCGATTGTACTTTTTAACATTCGGTAAAAAAATCAGCAGAAAAAAAGACGGAAATAAAGAAAATGAAAGGAAAAAGAAAATGCGAAGGGTGAAAAACCCAGTCTTTACCGCATTTTTAGAGTGAATAGAAATTGGAAAAGGAAAATATAGAATTTAAGGACCAAAAAATAGTTGATATAGAAATGGATAAAGAGGTTAAGAAATCCTTTATCGAGTATGCTATGTCAGTTATTGCTTCCCGTGCACTCCCCGACGTAAGAGACGGAATGAAGCCCGGTCAGCGTAGAGTAATGTACGCGATGTACGAGGACCACCTCACGTATAACAATCCCTACCGTAAGTCTGCAACGACAGTAGGTAACGTGCTTGGACGTTATCACCCTCACGGTGACTCGTCGGTTTACGGCACGATGGTAAGAATGGCACAGGATTTCTCGCTCCGCTATCCGCTTATTGACGGTCAGGGTAACTTCGGTTCGGTTGACGGAGACGGTGCGGCTGCATACCGTTACACCGAGGCGAGAATGGCGAAGATAGCTGACGAGCTTATGCGTGACATCGACAAGGACGTCGTTGATTTTCAGCCTAACTTCGATAATAAATTACAAGAGCCTAAGGTACTTCCCGCACGCTTCCCGAACCTTCTCGTAAACGGCTCGGTAGGTATCGCCGTTGGTATGGCTACCTATATTCCCCCTCACAACCTCGGTGAGGTAATTGATGCAACTGTTTACCGTATGGAGCACCCCGACTGCGAGGTTCTTGAGCTTATGGACTACATCAAGGGCCCCGATTTCCCGACAAGAGCTACCATATACGGTATAAACGGAATTATTGACGCTTATACAACGGGTAAGGGCAGAGTAAAGGTAAGAGCAAAGGCAATAATCGAAGAGGACAAGCACCGCATACTCTTTACCGAAATTCCTTATCAGGTAAACAAGAGCGAGCTTGTAAAGTCTATCGCTATGCTTCACAAGGAAAAGAGAGTCGAGGGACTCAGCGACCTTCGTGACGAGTCGGGCAGAGACGGAATGAAGATAGTCGTTGAATATAAGAGAGACGTAAATCCTCAAATTCTTCTCAATCAGCTCTATAAAAACTCGGAGCTTGAAAGCACTTGTCCTATAAATATGCTCGCACTCGTTAATAACGAGCCTAAAATACTTACACTTCCTCAGATTCTCGACCACTATATCGAGCATCAGCAGTCGGTTATCGAGCGTCGCGTAAAATTCGACCTTGAAAAAGCGAAGGCGAGAGCACACATTGTCGAGGGCTATCATATCGCAATCGACAATATCGACCGAATTATCGAGATAATGAAGACCTCGAAGACGATACCCGAGGCTAAGGAACGCCTTATGGCTGAGTTCTTTACAATAAGCTACGAGGACGGATTTGAGAGCGAGCTTGGTAATCTCCGTCAGCTCACCGAAGTTCAGGCACAGGCAATAGTCGAGATGACTCTCGGTAAGCTTACCGGTATGGAGCGAGACAAGATAGAGCAGGAGCTTGCAAGACTCCACGCAACTATAATCGAGCTTGAGGGAATACTTGCCGACAGAGCGAAGATAGACGCTATCGTCAAGGAAGAGATGCTTGAAATAAAGCGTAAGTTCGCCGACGAGCGTCGCACAGCTATCGAGCCTGCGACCGATGAGATAGACCTTGAGGACCTTATCGAGCGTCACGAGTGCGTTATCACTATGACACACGCGGGCTACATTAAGCGTCTTCGTGCCGATACCTATTCCGCACAAAACAGAGGCGGAAAGGGAATTATCGGTATGTCAACCAAGGAAGAGGACTTTATTGAGAAGGTAATAGGTCTTTGCTCGCACTCTTATCTGCTTATGTTTACGAACAAGGGTAAGATACACGTGCGTAAGGCATATCAGATACCCGAGGCATCGAGAACGGCAAAGGGAACGAATATCGTAAATATTGTCGAGATGCTTCCTGAGGAAAAGATAACCGCACTTATAAGCATTGACGAGTTCAACGATACCGATTATCTTACAATGGTAACAAAACAGGGTGTTATCAAGAGAACACTCCTTCGTGAATACGAGTATCAGCGTAAGGGCGGAAAGATTGCTATAAATCTTGACGAGGGCGACGAGCTCGTATTCGTAAGATGCACAAACGGTGACGGCGAGATTATGATTGCAACTGCCGACGGTAACTGCGTTCGCTTTGAGGAGTCGGGAGCACGTGCTATGGGTAGAACGGCACGTGGCGTTCGCGGAATCAAGCTCCGCGAGGGCGACTTTGTCGTTGGTGTCAGCGTTGTTGACGAGACTAAGGAGATAGTAACTATCACCGAGGGCGGATACGGAAAGAGGACCTCGTTTGAGGACTTCCGTGTGATGAAGCATCGCGGCGGCTTTGGCGTAACCTGCCATAAGATAAGCGAAAAGACGGGCAAGCTCGCAGGCATCGCAACGGTCAGCGACGATAACGACCTTATGATGATAACTACCAGCGGAACTATTATAAGAACTCCCGTAAGCGGTATTCCTACCTACTCGAGAACAGCGGGCGGAGTTATTATGATGAGACTTGCCGATGACCAAAAAATTGCAAACTTCACAGCAGTTGCTCACGAGGAAGAGCCCACCGAAGAAACGGATACAGCTCCCGAGGGCGAGGCAACCGTCGTAGAAAACGCAAACGAATAAAAAATAACAAGTGGGTGGCTTTTGCCACCCACAAATCTCAATAAAGAGGTTAAATATGAAGAAGATTTTATCTATTTTTCTTTGCCTTGTAATTCTCTCGCTGACACTTGCCTCGTGCGGTACTCCCGATATTGAGGAGATTCGCGGAAGAATGGAAGAGCTAATTGACGCGTCGTACGGAGTAAACGTTCTTCTTTTCGGAGAGGGACCTGCGACCTATGAGCGAGTCTACGACCCTAAGGCGTCAATGCAGTACTATGAGGCAGAGGGCGGACAGAGATATTATTACTACTATATTGATGATGCCGAGCTTGGCAAGATTTTGGCGTACAGAACTAAGGCGTACGGCGACGATTATGAGTACCTACTTGTAAAAGAGACTCCCGATGCCTCAAATAAAAGCGTCTATGAGAGCGACGGGAAGTACTACTATTCGATAGAATACACTCCCACCGAGCGAGAATTTTACTATGACGAGACTTTCCCCAAAGACTATGACGTTGTCGTTGTCGGTGAAAAATATTCGTCGATTGAGGCGATAAAGCAATATGCCGAGACCGTTTATTCCGCCGAATATCTCGCGTCTCTTTACGAAACTCTCTTTACGGGCGTAATGGTGTCCGAGGATACTTCGTCGGGCTTGCTGATGGCAAGATATATCGAGTTTGAGAGCGAGAGCGGACAGGTCTGGTTTATGAAGTCGAACGATTATAAGCCCCTTTCGACCGAAAAGAGAATTTTCGATACCGAGACCGCAAAGATTTTGCGAGGCTCAAATGCGAGCCGCGTGCGTGTCGAGATGGAAAGCTGTCTCGAAAGCACTCCAAACGAAAAAGTAAAGGTAACCCTCACCCTTGTAAAGCAAGACGGCGAGTGGTTCCTCGATAGCGGAACTTATTGATAAATTATAAAAAGTAAAAAAGGGAGAAAACTTTTTAAAGTTTTCTCCCTTTTTCGTTCAAATTTTGCAAACCGAAGGTTTCTGCCTTTAGGTATTTTATAGGTGTGTTGTTTGCGTTATGAAACGGACCGTCGGGGACGCCGGTCCCTACAGGTGTAAGATGTTTGTAACCCTCGCGGGGTAAAGAAAAAATTGAAAATTTGTTTGTAGGGACCGGCGTCCCCGACGGTCCGAAAAAAACGAACGATTTTGTTAAACCTCACCCCGATAAATACCAATTTAATTTCTTACCCCTTGTAAAAAAAGAGAGGGAGACACCTTTAGGAAAGGTGTCTCCCTCTAAAAACATAAACTAATTAAATACCGAGGTTCATCGGTTCTTCGTTGCTCTTGAGAATTCTCCAGTTCATAGCGGCACCGAAGTTACGCTGGTCATAGTATCTTTCGATTGCGACCTCGTGGCGACCGAAATCGTCCATAAACTTGAAGCACATCTCTTTAGCCTCTTTTGCGGCACCGAGTGACTTGATTACCATAAACTTCGAGTAGCCAACTGCATACTCAAGGAAGTAGTTAAGGAGTCTGTACGAAACGGTCTGTGCACGGTAAGGCATATTCTTGTGAGCCTCAACAAAGGGACGGAATTCTTCAACAATCTCGGGAACCTTACGGAGCTTTTCAGCCATAGCGGGATTGTAGTAGTTTCCAACAGCCTTGTTGACCGATTTTTCGCCCGCGAAGAACTTGTGGTCCATACATTCCTGAATCTTCTCGAAGAATGCTACAACCTCACGCCAATCCTCACCGTAAGCGGTCTTGAAGTAGTCCTCCTTAATATCCTCGAAGTTAAGCGAGGTATCAAAGAGTGTCACACCGTAGGTGTAGAACGCAAAGCCGTTGGGGAAGAAGGAACGCTGAGAGCCGTCCTCAATAGTTCCGCCAAAGCCGTGAGCTTTGTATCCCTTAATGTCGTTGTGGATAATCTCTGCAAAGCGGAGTCCCGTTACCTCGTAATACTGGTTTACCCAGAAGTGATACTCGTAAACGAGAGACTTAGTTCCCACCTTCTTTACCCAGTCCTCAGCGTGAGCAACAGGCTCAAGAGGATCGGTGGGGTGGCTGTTCTTGTTAAGAACGAACTTTTTGAGCTCCTTAGTATAAGGCTCGGTCGATACGGGATCGGTGTAGGAACGGGTGATAGGAGCCACAAGAAGCGAGAAGCGGTCAGGATTGTTGAGCCTTTCAACCTCAGGAGAATAGAGAGAATCGTAATATGCGATAAATACTACTCTCGTGCTGAGATTGTGGGCGGTAAGAGCCGCATCTATCTCATTAAGAAGAATTACGTACCAGTCGGAGTGAGTCTTCTGACGGCAAACGTCGCACTCACAGCTAAAGTTTAAGGAGTCACCGAGCCAGAAGTGGAGATAGTCAACATTTGTACACTTGGTAGCATACTCAACTACCTTGTCAACTACCTTCTGTCTGTTCTCAGCGGGGCCCATACAGAAGTTTGTGTACATAGGACGGTCACCCTTAAGCTTACGCACTCCGTTTACGAGAGCGAGGTAGGGGCGAGCAGCCTCAAGAGCCTCGTCAGTCGTGCCGTGAGGGTATCTCTTGTCGGGGTCCATACCGAAGGGCCAGGTTGCCCAGCCGTGTCCCATATCGTGGAACTGAAGACCTCGCTTAGCAATTTCCGCTTCGCACTGTCTCTTCCACTGGTAAACAGTTTCGAGCGTTACAGGCTCAGCCTCGCGGTTCTTCTCGTTGAACATATGGTTATAGTAAGAATCGTAATAAGCGTGGGGATTAAGGAACTCCATCATAAATACGTTCATACCGATCTTCGGTGTGAACTCGATAGCTTCCATCATATTGGGCTGATACTCAGCTCCCTCGTTACACTGACCTCGGAAACGCATATCTGCCATTTTATGATACTTGGTTGCCTCTACGTCCTTAACGGGAATGAACTCACCGTCAATGCCGGGGAAGAGCCAACGGCAGCCGTTTATGGTGAGGTATTTGTAAACTGCAAGGAGAACGCTTCGTGCGTTGCTTCCCGCAATTATACCGCCCTCGGCATCGGTGTCGATATGTATAATATCGTCAAGCACGAGATCCTCAGCCTCGCTTGTGTCAAGGCCGAAGTCCGCCATAAGTCCGAGGCGGAAGCCCTCGGTTGCATCGAGCTTTCTTTCAATGATAAATTCACCTGCATCGGGCATCATCATACGAAGATATTTTTTGAGCTCCTCTGCCGCGTAGTCAACTACGGGGCTTTCGTTTACTTTGTAAATTCTGAACATTATTGACCTCCTACGTTCATTATATGAAGTTTTCCTAAAAATCTATTATCAAATGCCATGCCGAACATATGCTGGTCGCAATATGCCTCGATCTCTACCTCGTGACGTCCGAACTCCGAGAGGAATTCGTTGAATGCCTCGGCAGCGAGCTCGTCAGCACCGTGTGCCTTAAGTATAGAGGGCTTTGCTATACCCGTACACCACTCTGTATAGTAACGGAGAAGCTTGTAAGCTATGCTCTGTGCACGGTAGGGCATTACCTTGTGGCTCTCAAGGAAGGGCTTGAAGTCAGATACGAGCTTATATACGCCTCTCATCTTGTTTGCCTGTTCGGGATCGTAGAATTTTCTCTTGGGATCGGTATATTTTCTACCCATGAGATATGCGGGATCGAATACGTCGTAAAGTCCCTCGAAGAACTTTTTGACCTCACGCCAGTCCTCGCCGTATGCGTGGCTGAAGTAGTCCTCGACAAGCTCGTCGAAGTCAGAGGAAACATCAAAAAGAGTGTTTCCGTAAACGTAGATATTCAGACCGTTCGGGAAGAAGCAACGCTGTGTGCCGTCCTGTATCATACCGAGGAAGCCGTTGTTCTTGTATCCCTTAACGTCCTCGTAAAGCACTCTTGCGTAGCTAAGTAGGTCGGGGGCATAGAACTGATTTATATAGAAATGATACTCGTACGTTACCAGTGACATCTTGCATCTCTTCTGCCACTCAAGTGCATAGGTTACGTACTCGTCGATGGTGGGGAGAAGCTGTATCTTGTTCTTAACGTATTTCGTAACCTCGATAGGAGGAAGCTCGGTGGAGATATGCTCACTGTAATTACGCGAGTAAGCACCGAGAAGCATCGTGAAGCGGTCAGGATTGTTAAGCGTCTCGACCTCTGCGGGCCAGGTTGTATCAACGTAGCAGCAGAATACGATACGTGTGTCGAGCTTTTTCTCGGTAAGTCTTGCGTCAAGCTCGTTGAGAAGAACTACGTACCAGTCTGACGGAGTTTTCTTGTTGCACTCGTCGCACTCACAGTGATTGCACTTACTGTCGGCGAGCCAAACGTGGAGATAATCAACGTGGGGGTTGCCCTCGGCATAGTCAACGATAGCCTCGACCATTCTTCGTCTCGCCTCAGGATTTGAGAGGCAGAGGTTTGTGTGGTTGGGGTTGCCTCTGTAAAGTCCGCGTTTTCCGTTTAACTGTGCGAGGAAGGGAATAGTCTCTTCGGGAACCTTAACTCCGCCCTCCTTGTACATATCCTCCTGTCTTAGACCAAAGGGGAGAGCCGACCAGCCGTGACCTATATCGTGGAACTGAAGACTACGCTTTGCAATTTCAGCCTCACAAGCCATTTTCCATTGATAAACGTTCTGTGGCGTTACGGGCTCACGCTCGCGGTTTGCCTCGTTGTGAAGATGCTCAAAATACCAGTGGTAATAGGTGTTCGGGATAAAGAATTCGAGCATAAATACGTTAAGACCGACCTTAGGTGCGAAATCTATCGCATCTATCATACATTTCTGGAACTCTGCACCCTCGTTACACCAGCCGCGATAGCGGTTGTCAGCCATCTTGTGATAGGCGGTGGGGGCGACGTCCTTTACGGGAATGAACTCACCGTCAACACCCGGAAACAGCCAGCGACAGCCGTTTATGGTGAGGTACTTGTAAACAGCAAGAAGAATACTTCTCATATTGCTTCCCGCAATTATACCGCCCTCACAGTCGGTGTCGATATGTACTATATCGTCAAGCGTGAGGTCGTCTGCCTCACTTGTGTCAAGTGAAAAGTCCGCCATAAGACCAAGACGGAAGCCGTCGGTGGCGTCGGGGGCGTACTTTATTACTATCTCACCCGCGTCGGGCATCATCATACGAAGATACTTTTTGAGCTCCTCAGCCGCAAAATCGACTGTGGGGTGAGAGGTGATTTTGTTGATCTTAAACATTTTTTGCTCCTTTGATCATTTTGCCTTTTTATCTTGCGGCGATATTCATTATTTCAAGCTTACCGCCAAATCTCTTATCAAAGCCCATACCAAACATGTGCTGGTCATAGTATCTTTCAAGCTCGACCTCGTATTTTCCGAAGTCGTCGAGGAATTTGTTGAATTCAATTTTTGCCTCATAGTCAGCACCGAGTGCCTTGAGGATAAGGGGCTTCGACATCTTTTCCCAAAGCTCCATATATTTGTCAAGAAGTCTGTACGCAACAGTCTGTGCACGGTAAGGCATATTCTTGTGAGCCTTAACGAAAGGAGCAAATTCCTCGTTAAGCGGGATTATGCCACGCATCTTCGCTGCCTCTTCGGGGCTGTAATATGGGTCACTTGCAGAGCCCATAAGACCGTAACCTGCAAGATACTTGTGGTTGAATACCTTGTCAAGAGACTCGAAGTACTCTTTGACTTTCTGCCAGTCCTCGCCGTAAGCGTGGCTGAGATAGTCCTCAACGAGTGCGTCAAAGTCTGCGTTTACGTCAAAGAGAGTTTGTGCATAAACGTAAAGCGTAAGTCCGTTCGGGAAGAAGGGACGCTGTGTGCCGTCCTCAATGATACCCGTGAAGCCGAAGCGGTGGTAGCCCTTAACGTCGTCGTGTGTTATCTTCGCATAACGCAAGGGGTTCGGGGACATATACTGATTTATGTAGAAGTGGTACTCGTAAGCTGCAAGAGGAGTTTTGCAAAGCTTTTGCCACTCAAACGCATAGAGCATATTTTCTTCGAGTTTGTTGGGAAGAACTATCTTATTATGTACGTACTCACGAAGAGGAATATCGGGAAGCTCATCGGGGATAGTACGCCAATATTCACGGCTTATAGCCGCAAGGCTCTGGAAAAATCTCTTGGGATTTTTAAGTCTTTCGGTCTTCGGAGCCCAAAGAGTATGTAGGTAGTTGCTAAATCTAATTCTTGTGTCAAGACCGAGCTTTGTAAGCTCCTCGTCTATCTCGTTGAGAAGAATTACGAGCCAATCGGAAGGAGTTTTCTTGATACATTCCTCGCACTCACAGTGGTTATTTTTACTGTCTGCAAGAGAGAAGCAAAGAAGGTCAACGTGGGGAGCTTTCTTTGCATAGTTTACTACGAAGTCAACAACTTTCTTTCTGCCTTCCTCGTTCGAGAAGCACATATTCGTATGTCCCGGACGGCCTGCGTTTGTATTGTTGGGGTTGCCGTTGGTGAAAAATTCTCTTCTTCCGTTAACGAGGGCAAGGAATTTCTTGTTTTCCTCAGGAATTGTAGCATATCCCTTTTCGAAGAATTCCTCATCGTGTGCGTCAAAGGGAACGTTTGTCCAGCCGTGACCGACGTCGGAGAATACAAGACCACGCTTAACAATTTCCGCCTCACACTGTCTCTTCCACTGAAGAGTTGTGGCTCTGGTTACGGGCTCAGCCTCACGGTTCTTCTGATTGTGAAGGTGGTTATAGTACCAAGAGTAATATACCGTCGGGTTAAAGAACTCGAGCATAAAGGTATTAAGACCAATCTTCGGTGCGAAATCTATCGCATCTATCATACACTGCTGGAACTCAGCACCCTCGTTACACCAACCTCGGATACGGTTGTCCGCCATCTTGTGGAAAGAGGAGGGGGCTACGTCCTTGACAGGAATAAACTCACCGTCAACACCGGGGAAGAGCCAACGGCAGTCGTTCATCGAAAGATATTTATAAACCGCAAGAAGAACACTTCGGGGGTTGCTACCTGCAATTATACCGCCTTCTGCGTCGGTGTCGATATGTAAAATATCGTCCTTCGATACGTCCTCAGCTTCGCTTACGTCAAGCCCGAAGTCAGCCATAAGACCAAGACGGAAGCCGTCGGGGGCGTCGGGGGCGTACTTGATGATGATCTCACCCGCGTCGGGCATCATCATACGAAGATACTTTTTGAGCTCCTCAGCCGCAAAATCGACTGTGGGGTGAGAGGTGATTTTGTTGATTTTAAACATAAATATTCCAATACTCCTTTTCAACAAATTTTGCAAACGAAGTTTCTACCTTTAGGTAATTTATCGGTGAGACTTAGGGAAAGTGATTAAAAAGTTTTTGCGTCTCTTTTTTCAAAAAGAGACCGCAATCCAACGCGCGTAGCGTTGGTCGCTCGTCGCAACGAGCGAAGCTCCCCTATCGTTCGAAACGCCACGAAGGGTGAATTTCGCCCTTTGGGCGAAAGAGGGGAACGCACACGAGGGGGTTCCCCTCACTAAACGCAAACTAA
>JAFVSI010000035.1 GCA_017503865.1 Clostridia bacterium
AAATATCTATAGCCGTTTTGATAGCATAAATTTTATTACTTGCAAAGGGGGCGGGTTTCTCGCTTCGCTCGGATAAATAAACTGGGCAAAGCTAAAGCTTTTTGGAACCACCAGCACTGCTGGTGGTTTTCAGGATACAAAAAGAAACCGTAACAAGTACGCTTGTTACGGTTTTTGTTTTTGTTAATCTTCTTTTTTCTTAACGATAAGCACCGCTGCCGCACAGGCAAGTGCAGATGCTGCAATTCCGCAGACGGAAATCATACCTCCGCAGCCCCCTGCGGGTATTGGTGCGGAAGTATCCGACTCAAATGATTCAAGTGAAGTTGTTTCCTCGGTTTGTTCCTCAAATACTACAAGGTCGAGAATAGAGTCTCTTGTTGAATTAGCGGGTATGCCGTAATCGACGTATGCCTTTTGATTATCGGTAATATCGGCCTGCCCCGCCCACTTGAAGTACTGCGGAGCATCAGCACCCCTGTATGCCGTTGTAACAAGACCGAAATACATAACGTTGGCTATATCGTCATAGCTTGTTCCATAGCAGGAATTGAACACCTTTATCGCATCTTTTCTGTTAATCTTAAGCTCAATGGTAAGAGTCCAGCGTCCCTTCAAATAGGTTACGTTTCCGTTTGCACTCGTAAGATCACCCTCAGCTATAAGCGCCCCTGTGTTAAGATCGTTTTTTCTAACCTTAAGCTCGCTAATAAGGTCAACGGTTTTAAGTGAATTTGCCCTATCGCTTATCGAAGAATTTGTATAATATCTCAATTCCGTCCAATTAGAATTTGAAGATGCCCCCTCAAATATACACCATTTTCCCATATCCCACGGGTCAAAGCCAAAACAAAGTCGGTAATCATTTTTCGAAACTAAGCTATTTTTCTTTGAGCCACCGTCAATTTCGGGTGCCCCCATCTCATAGAAAGCAATATAAATACTGTCTTCATCATAAGCAAAATAGAGATCGATATACTCAGAAGCAAGTGTGTCGTCATATGATCCCTTCTGCCAAGAGTTGCCCCACGTTTCTTTTTCTGTTGCACGAGGCTCTTCCACTCTTACAGCGTCTCCGTATTCGCCCTCGTTAATAATACCGTCTATTACGGGAGTCTTACCCGAAACGTTTTTTGCATAATAGGTCGTTATTCCTTCGGGAGCTACCCATTCCTTGCCGGTATCAATTGGTGTCGATGCCGCAGATGAATAAACCGAAAACGTTGTCATCATAAAAACTATCAACAGAATAAATGATATAATTTTCTTCATTTTTAAGTCCTTTCAATAATTTGTATCGATTCAATTATAACACATAACAAAGAAACATATCAACCCCGCATTTTTTACAAAAAAAGGGACATTTATTTGGCTATTATTATCGCTTAAAAAATTGATAAATCATTGAAAAATGCGAAAAAATATGTTAGAATATGACTATAAAAGATTAAGGGAGAATTATTATGACAAACAGAGAAAAATTCATTGAAATTTATACTACTAATATTCATCGTGAGGGGGCTGACAAGCTTCTCGAATTTCTCACCTCTCCCGAAAAATCCGATTTTTTTACAGCACCTGCAAGCACTCGCTATCACGGTGCATATGAGGGTGGTCTACTTGAGCACAGCCTCAACGTTTACGAGTGTCTTGTTGACTTTTGCAACACAGACCGTTTCAAAAACAAATTCGGGTTCACCTTTTCAAATGAGAGCATCGCTATTGCAGCACTTCTTCACGACCTCTGCAAAGTGAATTTTTATAAGACCGAAATGAGAAACGTTAAGAAGAACGGCGTTTGGGAAAGTGTACCCTATTATACGATTGAGGACAATCTTCCCTACGGTCACGGCGAAAAATCGGTCTATATCGCTTCGGGATATATGAAGCTCACGCGTGACGAGGCATTTGCAATTCGTTACCACATGGGCTTCTCGACAAACGACGATCCTAATCAAGTAGGCAGAGCACTTGAAATGTTCCCTCTCGCCTTTGCTCTCTGCGTTGCAGACCAAGAGGCATCTTACTATATGGAAGGAGCTAAACAGGACTAATGGAAAAAAAGAATTATCCAACACCTCATATAAAGGCAACACCCGATGACATTGCAAAAACCGTGCTTATGCCGGGAGATCCGCTCAGAGCAAAATTCGTTGCTGAGAATTTTCTCGAGAATGCCGTTCTCTTCAACAATGTAAGAGGCATTCAAGGTTATACGGGCACTTACAAGGGTAAGCCCGTCTCGGTTATGGCAAGCGGTATGGGTATGCCCTCTATCGGTATTTACAGCTACGAGCTTTTCTCCTTTTTCGGGGTTGAAAATATTATCCGCATAGGCTCAGCGGGCTCAATGCAAAAGGACGTAAAGGTACGTGACATAGTTTTCGGTATGGGAGCTTGTACAAATTCATCTTACGGAGAGCAGTACAATCTTGGCGGCACCTTTGCACCCATTGCGGATTTTGCGCTTCTTCGTAAGTCGGTAGAGGTTGCCGAGAAGCTTGGACTTTCCTATCACGTCGGTTCGCTCCTCTCAAGCGATTGCTTTTATAACGATGACGCGACGGTCACTGAGAAGTGGCAGAAGATGGGCGTTCTTGCCGTTGAGATGGAAGCTGCGGCACTTTATATGAACGCTTCCCGCCTTGGCAAAAAGGCACTTGCTATTTGCACTATATCCGACTCGCTTGTAACGGGAGAGGCACTTGACTCAGATGCACGTCAAAATTCTTTTTCCGATATGATGAAGGTAGCACTTGAGGTTGCTATCTCTTTCTAAATTTATATTTTGGGGGAATTTATGTCAGTAAAGCGTATTTTTCTCATAGTTCTTGACAGTCTTGGTGCAGGTGAAGCACCCGATGCCGAAAAGTTCGGTGACGTGGGAGCGCACACCTTAAAAAGTCTGTCAAAATCAGAACACCTTGATATTAAAAATCTTATAGATCTCGGTTTTTCTCAAATAGAAGGACTTGAATTTTTGTCGTATGATAAAGTCCCGCTTCGTGCGGCAGTTGCAAGAATGCGTGAGAAGTCAATGGGTAAGGACACGACCATCGGTCATTTTGAGATTTCGGGCGTTATATCCCCCGATCCTCTCCCAACTTTTCCTTTTGGCTTTGACTGCGAGATAATCGAAAAAATAGAAAAAGAGGTAGGCAGAGATATCATTTGCAACAAAACCTACTCCGGTACGGCGGTTATTGCTGACTACGGCGACGAGCATATAAAAACGGGTGCGCTTATCGTTTACACCTCTGCCGACAGCGTTTTTCAAATTGCCGCTCATGAGGATATTGTTCCCCTTGATGAGCTTTACGAAATATGCCGAAAAGCGCGTGCGCTTCTCGTTGGCAAATACGGTGTTGGGCGAGTTATAGCCCGTCCTTTTAAGGGCGAGTCGGGTAGCTTTTACCGCACTCCTAACAGACGCGACTTCTCGATAGAAGCACCCCGAAAAACAATGTGCGATGCTATCAAAGAAGCTGGACTCGATTCTATCGCCGTAGGCAAAATATCCGATATTTTTGCGGGACGAGGCTTTACCGAAAGCTATATTACACACTCTAACGCTGAAGGAATGCAGATAACAAAAGAGCTCCTTTCGCGTGATTTTCACGGTCTTTGCTTCACCAATCTCGTTGATTTTGATATGGTGTACGGACACCGCAGAGACAGAGACGGATACGCCAAGGCTCTTTCGGAGTTTGACTCATGGCTTGGCGGTTTTATCTTAGAGCTTGGTGAAAATGACGTGCTTATGATAACGGCAGATCACGGTTGTGATCCCGATTTTACAAAAACTACTGACCACACGAGAGAATATACGCCTCTCCTCGTTTACGGCAATAAAATAGAACCTAAAAACCTCGGCACAAGAGACGGATTTTGCGACATTGCCGCAGAAATCTGCTCCTTGCTCGGTGTAAAATTCGAGGGTGACGGAAATCATCTCGGTCTATGTAAGGAATAAAATATGACAAACAAAGAGCTTATGAAGCTTGCTATTAAGGCAAGAGAAAACGCATATTCTAAATATTCTTCATTCTCGGTAGGAGCGGCACTTCTAACGAAAAGCGGCAAGGTATTTATCGGCTGCAACGTTGAAAATGCAGCATTTTCACCCACCTGCTGTGCTGAGCGTACGGCATTCTTTTCGGCAATTGCCGCAGGCGAGCGTGACTTCTCCGCTATTGCCGTATGCGGCGGTAATGTCGGTGAAAGCCGCATAAAATGTATGCCCTGCGGAGTTTGCCGTCAGGTAATGAGTGAATTCTGCAACGAAGACTTCAAGATTATAATTGAGGACGGTGAGGCTTTGTCTGAGCTTACACTCGGCGAGCTTCTTCCCTTCTCGTTTAATTTATAAGCTTAATTAAATTTTAACCATAAACAAAGGAGAAACAATTATGGAAAAATTAAGGATTATGTCAAACAACGTTTGGTGTTGCGGCAAGAATCAGCCTTGGTGGATCGAGAGAGGTCTTGACTGCTCATCGGCTGCACGTTCGCCCAAGTTTGCAGAGGTCTACAAGGAAACTATGCCCGACCTCATCGGTTGGCAGGAGGGTGACTCCTTCTTCCGCAAACTTGTCATTCCTGCTATGACAGAGCTTGGACTGAACTATGACATCATTCCCGCAGGCTGTACGTCTATTCTTTACAACAAGAACACGCTTGAGCTTCGTGAGTCTCACTTCGTTATCTATCCCGATGACGTACCGAACTTAGAGGGTGTATTCAATAACGTAAATACAAAGTCCTACTGTATCGGTGTTTTCAAGATAAAGGCAAGCGGAAAGCACATAGTGTTCGCTACCACCCACCTTTGGTGGAAGAGTGGATCTCCCGAAAAACCGAGCTATTATCCTCACTCAGACGAGGCAAGAGAGTATCAGATGAACTCTATGCTCGATGCACTCGAGTCTCTTCGTGAGAAGTATGGCTGCCCCGCTGTTGCTGTTGGTGACCTTAATGCCGTTTATGATTCTCTTGCTGTTAAGGCGGCGTTTGCTCGCGGCTACCGTCACGCACACGATATTGCTACCGACTTTGCTGACGAGCGTAACGGCTGGCATTACTGTTTCCCGAACGGATACGAACTGTATGACAATCCCCTACCTTTCAAGGAGGGCATCGACCACATTCTCATAAAGGGCGAGCCTGAGGGCTTTGTTAAGAGATTCGAGAGATATACCCCCGACTACTATATGCCCCTCTCCGACCACTTCCCTGCTTACATAGACGTAGAATATTGATTGTTAAGGAAAACTATTATGGATAAATTAAGAATTCTTTCAAATAACGTATGGTCCTGCACTAAAAACCAACCTTGGTGGATAGAACAAGGACTTGACTGCTCCTCGGCGGCACGTGCCCCTATTTTTGCACAGGTTTACAAGGAGCTTTTGCCCGACCTTATCGGTTGGCAGGAGGGTGATTCCTATTTCCGCGAGCTCACTCCCGTAGCTATGAAGGAGCTTGGGCTTAACAATTACGAGATCATCCCCGCGGGCTACACCTCAATTCTTTATAACAAGGAAAAGCTCGAGCTTCGCGAGTCTCACTTCTTTGTTTATCCCGACACTATGGAAGGCTTTGACGGTGTCTATAACGCAGGCAACGGAAAGTCCTACTGCATCGGTGTTTTCAAAATCAAGGAAAGCGGAAAGCACATTATTTTCGGTACAACTCACCTTTGGTGGAAGCACGCAAACCCCGCAAGCAGATTCTACTGTCCTCAGGCTGACGAAGGCAGAGAGTATCAGACAAACTGTATGCTTGATGCCCTTGAGGCTCTCAGAGAAAAATACGATTGCCCCGCAATAGGTGTTGGCGACTTCAATGCTATTTACGATTCTCTTGCAGTCAAAGCTGCTTTTGCACGAGGATACCGTCACGCACACAATATCGCTACCGAATATGCCGATGACAGAGACGGTGTTCACCACTGCGTTCCCGAAGGCTACAAGATGTATGATAATCCGAGACCTTTTGAGAAGAGTATCGACCATATTTTTGTTAAGGGTGAACCCGAGGGATTTGTTAAGAGATTCGAGAGATATACTCCCGACTACTATATGCCCCTCTCCGACCATTTCCCTGTTTATATTGACGTAGAGTTTTAATTTTAAAGGAGATCAACTATGGAAAAATTCAGATTTTTAACTAACAACGTATGGTGCTGCTGGGATAACCAGCCCTGGTGGAAGGAAAGAGGCCTTGATTGCTCGTCAGATGCCCGTTCCGTTGGTATTGCAAGAGTTTACGAGGAGCTTCTCCCCGATGTTATCGGTTGGCAGGAGGGCGACGGAAAGTTCCAGAAACACGTTCCGAGAATACTTGAAGAAAAGGGCCTTAACTATGGATACGTTTCGGGAAATATCACTCCCCTTTTTTACAACAAGAAAAGACTTGTGCTTCTTGAGAGCCACTTTATGATCTATCCCGTATCCGTTCCCGGTTATGAGGGAGAATTTAACAACGTAAACACCAAGGCGTTTACAGTTGGCGTATTCAAGAGCAAGGAAAGCGGCAAGACTATCATCTTCGCTACAACTCACCTTTGGTGGATGAGCGGAATTGAGGGCAAGGGTTGCTACCGTCCTCACTCCTGCGAGGCAAGAGCTTACCAAATAAATCTTATGATAGACCGTGTTGAAGAACTCCGCGAGAAGTATAATTGCCCCGCAATTATATCGGGAGACCTCAACGACGTTTACCACTCTCCTGCTGTTCAGGCGGCTATAGCACGCGGTTACCGCCACGCACATGACATCGCTACCGATTTTGCCGATGAGCGTAACGGCTGGCATTACTGTTTTCCTGACGGATACGATAATTATGAAAACCCGAAGCCCTTTGAGGAAGGTATTGACCACATTCTCGTTAAGGGTGAGCCCGAGGGATTTGTTAAGAGATTTGAGAGATTTACCCCCGAATGGTATAACCCCGTTTCCGACCATTTCCCTGCATATATTGACGTGGAGTATTGATTATGGCAAAGCTTAGAATAATGTCAACAAACGTATGGCGTTGTGCCGAGAACAAGCCCTGGTGGAGCGAAAGAGGGCTCGATTGTTCCTCTGCCGCACGTGCCCCCGGAATTGCAAAGGCATATTCCGAGACTATGCCTGACATCATAGGCACTCAGGAATGTGACGTTATATTTCGTGAGCATCTCCCGAAAGAAGTAGCAAAGCTCGGTCTTAACTACTCCTTTATAACTGCGGGATTTACCTCTGTTTTCTATAACAATGACACACTCGAGCTTGTTGAAAGCGAGTACGTTGTATATCCTGAGAACATTCCCGAGTATGAGGGCGTATTTAATAATGATGACAGTAAATCCTTCTGCCTCGCTGTATTCCGCACCAAGGCTGACGGAAAATACATAGTCTTTGCAGGCACGCACCTTTGGTGGATGCACGGAGATCCCGGTCCCTCCTATAGACCTCACTCGCACGAGGCAAGAGAATATCAGATGAACTGTATGCTCGACCACCTCGATGCTTTCCGCAAGAAATATAACTGCCCTGCTGTTGCAGTCGGTGATATCAATGCGAAGTATGACTCACTTGCAATCAATGCCGCACTCTCTCGTGGCTGGCATCACGCACACGACATAGCTACTGAATATGCAGACGAGCGTAATGGCTGGCACTACTGCTTTCCCGACGGTTACGTTGAGTACGAGCCCTCTCCCTTTAAGGAAGGTATCGACCACATTCTCGTTGGCGGTGAGCCTGAGGGATTCGTTAAGAGATTTGAGAGATATACACCCGATTATTACGTATCTCTCTCAGACCACTACCCCGTCTTTGCAGACGTTGAATTTTAAAAACAAAAAAACAAGGTCAGCTTAGCTGACCTTGTTTTTTATTTTGATTAAGAATTTAATCAGTCTGTTACGTAAGGAAGCAAAGCAACCTGTCTTGCACGCTTGATTGCGATGTTAAGCTCACGCTGATGCTTTGCACAAGTGCCGGAAATTCTTCTGGGAAGAATTTTTCCACGCTCGCTGATGAACTTGCGAAGCTTTGCAGAATCCTTGTAATCAATAAAATCAACCTTGTCTGCACAGAAGATACAAACTTTCTTTCTTCTACGCATCATGGGACGCTGTGTGCGAACTGCATTTTCTGCTCTATCCATTTTAAATTATCCTCCTGTTATTATGTGTTGTTTAGACTTGCTTAGAAGGGCAAGTCATCGTCCGATGCTACTTCCTCGAAATTAGTCTCGGAAGCATTTGACGAAAGTGAAGGCGCGTTGTAAGCGTTGGGTGTGTATGTCTGCTGTGCGGCATTGTCAAAGCTCGGACCTTCGCCTCTGCTGTCAACAAAGTTTACCTCGTCAGCAACTATATCAGTCACCGTACGCTTTTGACCCTGCTGGTCGGTCCAAGAACGGTTCTGAAGTCTTCCTACAACGCAGATAGACGAACCCTTCTTGAAAAATCTTGCAACAAACTCTGCAGTAGTTCTCCAAGCGGTTACGTTGAAGAAATCTGCCTGCTGTGCTGCATCCTTTGAGGTTCTACGGTTTACGGCAATACTGAACGAAACGTAGGGATCTCCCGACTGTGTCTGCTTAAGCTCGGGATCCGACGTAAGACGTCCGCCAAGTATTACCTTGTTAAAATTGAAGTTTGCCATACCTTTAACGCCTCCTCTGCAACGCGATTACTCTGCGTCTGCTTCGGTTGTCTCGGGTACTTCTACAGCCTCGGGAGCCTCAGTAACTACTTCTGCTGCCTTTGCTGCTGCTTCTGCTGCCTTCTTTGCCTTTCTCTCTGCAGCGTCGTAGTCGAGTCTTATAACCATTGAACGAAGAAGATTCTCGTCGATGTTTGCAAGACGCTCAAACTCTGCGGGGAATGCAGGCTCGGACTTAAAGGTTACCACAACATAATAACCCTCGGGCATATCGTTGATGGGGTATGCAAGACGACGCTTGCCCCACTTTGCCACGTCAATAACTTCGGCATTTGCCTCGATAAGAGACGTGAACTTGTTCACAGCTGCTTCTGTAACCTCTTCGGTCTTAGAAACGTCAACAATGAACATACACTCGTAAGAATTGATTACCTTTTCCATTTTTTACACCTCCTATGGACATTCGACCGTCCGCATTAAAATAAGTATGAATTTACGAACGGTAGGAGCCGAGGTAGTTACGAAATCTACCCCGTACTGATTGAGTATTATACCATAAGCAACACCCGATGTCAAGGTTATTTTGAATTTTTTAGAAATAATATTTATTTTTTTGAAAAAAAGTATTGCATTTTGTTTTTAAATGTGTTATAATGCTATACGTTCTATGGAATTAGATTAAAAATTTTGAAAATATGTGCTTAAGTACATTAGGAGGTGTCAATATGGCAAAGTGCAGTATCTGCGGTAAAGGCGTTGTTTTCGGTCAGTCCGTTTCGCATTCACACCGCAAGACAAACAGAACTTGGAAACCCAATATCCGTAAGGTAAGAGCAGTTGTTGACGGTACACCCAAAACCGTAGCGGTTTGTTCTCGTTGCCTTCGTTCCGGTAAGGTAACCAGAGTTTAATTCTGAAAATTGTATGAAAGAAGACAGACACCGGTCTGTCTTTCTTTTTTTGGAGATTTTATGAAAGGTTTAGTTTTAGCGTCCTCTGCCCTCTCATATTCGTGTGAAGAAAATCTTAAAAAGCTCGACTTCGAGCCAATAAGAATGCCGCCCTACAAAAGACTGCAGGACGGTGTTTCGTCTCATCCCGATATGCTTGTCTTTTTTATGGGAGACAAGTATTTTTGCACAAGGGAGTATTACAACGAAGCAAAACAAATTTTTGAGAGGATAAACGCACTCGGTTACTCACCCGTTTTGTGCAATGAGATACCGAGTGCTACCTACCCAAACGATATAATTTTCAATGCCCTGCCTCTCGGCAAGCTCGTTTTCGGTCTTGAAAACAGCCTTTCTTCTACGTTAAAAAGCGAGGCACTTCTTGAGGGCAAGAAAATTGTGAACGTCAAGCAAGGCTACACAAAATGCTCGGTGGCAAAAATCAGCGAGTCGGCAATTATTACATCTGACAAAGGTATTGCAAAAGCTGCCACTCAGCACGGAATCGACGCTTTGACTGTCTGCGAGGGGCACGTCCTTCTTGACGGCTACAGCACGGGCTTTATAGGCGGTGCTTGCGGTACGTTTGAGGACAAGGTATATTTTTGCGGAAATCTTCGGGGGCATCCTGACTGCGATAAAATAGAGGATTTTTGCAAAAAGCATAAAAAGAGCTGTATTTCCCTCTCAAACGAGCCTCTTTTTGACGTTGGAAGTCTCTTTTTTCTTTCAAAAGTATAGACTTGAAGGAATTTTTGTGATATAATATAATGAATAGTTTGTTCTTTGGGGGTGCGGTATGAAGATACTGAATATTTGCGAGGGCTCGTGGGCGGCAAATTGCTATTTGCTCGTCTCGGACAAGGATGCTCTCGTTATAGATCCAACCGCTTCCGTAAAGGTTATTTGCGAGGCACTCGATAACGAGGGGGCTACCCTTCGGGGAATACTTCTCACTCACGGTCACTTCGACCACATTCTCTCGCTCGACACTTTGCGAGACAAAACGGGTGTTCCCGCTTACATTCACAAGGAAGACGCCATAATGCTCACAGACGGCAAGAAAAACGCCTTTTTCGAGCTTTTCGGCAAGGAACGCGCTTACCGTGCAGCAGATAAGCTTCTTTCGGACGGAGATGTAATTTCTTTTGGTGACGAAAAGCTTACAGTTTTTCACACACCGGGACATACGCACGGCTCGGTCTGTTTCTTGGCTGACGGGCACGTATTTACCGGTGACACTCTTTTTGCAGACTCCTACGGTCGATGCGACCTATGGAACGGCGACGAGGAAAAAATGCGTTCTTCCCTTAAAAAGTTGAGAGTGCTTGACCGAGAGCTTACTATCTACCCAGGACACGGCAGGTCGTACAAGCTCGGTATGGCACTTGACAATACGGCATATCTACTCTAAAAAAACGAGGATAATTATAATGATTCAAGACACAAAACAACTTGCAGAACTTCTTTTCCCACACGTGACTATGACTCCCGAGGAGATGGAAGAAAAATTCCCTCTCCGTAATCTTCCCGAGGGAGCAAAGGTAACGAGATTCGGACCCTCTCCTACGGGCTTCGTTCACTTCGGCGGACTTTTTCCCGTAACCGTTAGCGAGAGACTCGCACACCAGAGCGGTGGCGTTTTCTTCCTTCGTATTGAGGATACCGATGCAAAAAGAGAAATAGAGGGTGCAGCAGAGGGACTTATCAAAACTCTCTCTCGCTATGGAATAAATTTTGACGAAGGTGCTGTTCTCGGCGGTGACAAGGGTGACTACGGGCCTTACCGCCAGAGCCAGAGACGTGATATCTATCACGTTTTCGCTAAAAAGCTCGTCCTTGACGGACACGCATATCCCTGCTTTACTTCCGACGAGGAGCTTGAGGCTCTCAAGACCGTTGACAAAAAGGCTGAGATAAAGGCAAGAGACTGGCAGGCAGAGGCTGAGGCACAAAAGGCTCAGATGCTAAAGCAACGTGAGATCACACTTGACGAAGTAAAGGAAAATCTTGAGGCGGGCAACCCCTTCGTGCTTCGTATTCTTGCTGACGGCAATCCCGAGATAAAAACCAAGTTTACCGACCTTGTCAAAGGCAATCTTGAAATCCCCGAAAATGATGAGGACTTCGTGCTTCTCAAGAGCGACGGAATTCCCACATATCACTTCGCTCACGCGGTTGACGACCACCTTATGAGAACTACTCACGTAATTCGAGGTGAAGAGTGGCTCCCGAGCCTTGCAAAGCATATTCAGCTATTCAAGTATCTTGGCTTCCGTCTCCCCAAGTTCCTTCACATCTCTCAGCTTATGAAGCTTGATGAGAACGGTGCGAAGAAAAAGCTTTCAAAGCGTGATATGGGTGCAAATCTTGACGATTACAGCCGTATGGGCTATGCTCCCGACTGCGTAATGGAATACGTTATGACGCTCCTTAACTCGAACTACGAGGAATGGAGAATGCAGAACCCCGACAAGCACTACACAGAGTTCCCCTTCAATATAAAGAAAATGAGCGTTTCGGGCTGTCTCTTTGATTTTGATAAACTCAATGACGTTTCAAAGAACGTTATCTCAAAGATGAGTGCGGATGCTGTCTACGAGCAAGCTCTTGCTTGGGCGAAGGATAACGACGCCGAGCTTGCCGAGTGTCTTTCGAAGGACGCCGACTACGCAAAATCAATTTTTGCAATCGGAAGAGGCGGCAAGAAACCGAGGAAGGACCTTACAACCTGGGCTGACGTTAAGCCTTACGTCGACCTTTTCTATGACGAGCTTTTCTCTATAAAGGACTCTTATGCAGAGAACTTCTCAAAAGAGGATATTAAAACTGCTCTTTCCGCATTCCTTGACAGCTTCAATATCGCAGACGATATGAACGCTTGGTTTGACAAGATAAAGGCAATCGCTGAGTCTATGGGTTATGCGTCCGATATGAAGGCTTATAAGGCAAATCCCGAGGCATATAAGGGTAACGTTGCTGACGTAAGTATGTTCCTTCGTGTAGCAGTAACGGGCAAGCTCAATGCTCCCGATATGTATACGGTCATGCAGATTCTTGGATATGACCGTGTTGTAGCAAGAATCAAGGCTATGATAAACAATCTTTAAAGGATTTAAGGGTAAAACAAAATGGAAGAAATTTTAGGCAATTTTATACACGACGAAATTGATGCGGAGCTTCGTGAAACTCCCGAAAAGAAAATCCACACACGTTTTCCTCCCGAACCTAACGGATACCTTCACATCGGTTCGGCTAAGGCTATAATGATAAACGTTGAGACCGCTAAAAAGTACGGCGGACTTTTCAATCTCCGTTATGACGATACCAACCCCGCAAAAGAGGACAACGAGTACGTTGAGTCTATCTATAATGACCTCTTGTGGCTCGGTGCTACACCTACGGGCGGTGTTTTCTACGGCTCCGACTACTTTGATAAGTGCTACGAGTACGCTATAAAGCTCATTAAGGACGGCAAGGCGTTCGTTTGCGACCTTTCCGCTGACGAAATGAGAGAGTATAGAGGAACACTTACAGAGCCCGGCAAGGAGAGCCCTTACAGAAACCGTACTGTTGAAGAAAATCTTGACCTCTTTGAGAGAATGAAGAACGGCGAGTTCCCCGACGGTTCAAAGACTCTCCGTGCAAAGATAGATATGGCGTCACCCAATATGAATATGCGTGACCCCGCTATATACAGAATAGTTCACACCTCGCATCACCGTCAGGGTGACAAGTGGTGTATCTATCCTCTTTACGACTATGCTCATCCTATTCAGGACGCACTTGAGGGTATAACCTTCTCGCTTTGCTCTCTTGAATTTGAGAACCATAGACCTCTTTACAACTGGGTAGTTGACAATATAGGATTTGATCCTAAGCCCCGTCAGATAGAGTTTGCGAGACTTAACGTAACGAATACCGTTATGTCTAAGAGATACCTTCGCTACCTTGTTGAAAACGGTATGGTTGACGGCTGGGACGATCCCAGACTTCCCACAATCTGTGCTCTCCGCAGAAGAGGTTACACTCCCTCGTCTATCTTCAATTTCGTAAGAAATGCGGGAATTTCAAAGGCAAACAGCCTCGTTGATATTGAGATGCTCGAGCACTGTATCCGTGAGGAGCTCAATGCCGATGCACCGAGACGTATTGCTATCGAGAAGCCCCTAAAGGTAGTTATCACAAACTATGACGAGGATAAGGTTGAGTATTTCGACCTTCCGAACAATCCTCAGAAGCCCGAGATGGGAACACGCTCACTTCCCTTCACCCGTGAGATTTATATAGACGCGTCCGACTTTGCCGAGGTTCCGCCTCCCAAGTTCTTCCGTCTTAAGCCCGACGGCGAGGTTAGACTTATGGGTGCTTATATCATTAAGTACGAGAGTGTTGTAAAGGACGCTGACGGAAACATCGTTGAGATTCACTGCACCGCAGACCTTGAAACGAGAAACGGCAACCCCGCCGACGGCAGAAAGATAAAGGGTACAATTCACTGGCTCTCTGCTCCCTATGCAAAGGACGCTCGCCTTATGCTCTACGATAAGCTCTTTACTATCGAGAACGTAAACGATATTCCCGAGGACAAGACCTATAACGATTACCTCAATCCCAACTCCCTCGTTGTTTGCGAGACCGCAAAGGTCGAGCCCGCACTTGCAGAGGCTGCTGCCGGTGACAAATTCCAGTTTGTCCGCAACGGGTATTTCTGTAAGGATACAAAATACGAGAACACCTTTAACCGCATAGTCGGTCTTAAGGATAGCTTTAAAAAAGCATAATAAAGATATGCTTCACAACTACTTTCTTATATATCTTGGAATAATCTCGCTTGTGTCAATAATAGTTTGCTGCTACGATAAAATTGCGGCAAAGCACGCATCGCGTCATAGAATACCCGAAGCTACTCTTTTGTGGCTCTCAGTTCTCGGTGGCTCGGTTGCAATGCTTATTACTATGAATTTAATAAGGCACAAAACGAAACACAAAAAGTTTATGATAGGTATTCCCGTCATAATATTTTTCCAAGTTGCAATTCCAGTTTTGGTTTGGTATTTCCTATTTTAAAAAATTGAAAGGCGTAAAAATATGAACAACGAGCTTTCAAAATTCAGTCTTATATATCCCGATGAGGCGACTCAAATTGCCCACTTTGAGGCAAAGGACAGGCCCGCAATCGATATGTACGTGCTTGAGGAGCTTGGTCTGCTTGAGGTACTCAACCTTAAAAACAGCGAGCTTGACGAGTATTTTACCACCGACACCGAGGTAATCAAATACCGTATGGAAGTATTCGGCGATATGCTCACCTGCCCCGAGATCTCGGCAACGCTTAATAAGCTTATACCTGTGCTTTCCGATATTATGGAGCTTCGCAGACTCGAGGTGGATATGGCTGACACAAACTCCTATCTCGAAAGCATAACCGAGATAGAGCTTTATATCTCGAGTATTGAGACGCTTTATTCGGGGCTCTCGCCTATAAAGGAAAAGCTTCGCAGCAAGTCCTTCCGTGCCCTTGCCGAAAGGATAGAGGAGCTCGCAAAGAGCGACTATTATGCAGAGCTTAACCGTAAGCTCACCGAGCTTACGAACAGAGTCCGAGAGATAAAGAGTATCACCATAGGCGTCAATCTTGACGCTCAGCTCCGTCCCTCGAGTGCGGGAGTGCTCTCGATAAATTCCGAGTCCTTCCGTTCGGGCGACGTTATTGAGAAAATTCTCCGTCTAAACTTCAAGGAAGACGAATACACCTGTATCGCAGAGCTTGTGCCCTTTGGCAAAAAGCAGTCCGAGACACAGAAGACCGCTCTCTCGCTCGCCTTTAATTCAGCGATAAACGAGGTCTATAAAAAGTCGCTCAACTCTTGGAAAAAGATAGTGCAGACCTACGTTCTCGAGAACACCGACTTTCTTCTTAATCTTATGCCCGAGATAGAATTTCTCGTCAAGGGCACCGAGCTTATGAGAAGTCTTATGCTTCGCGGAAACGACCTCTGCCGTCCTGAGATCGTCGATGCTTCTGCCCGTGAGTTTACGGCATACGGCCTTTATAACCCCGCCGTTGCGATGAAGGTTGACGACGAGATAGTTACAAACGATATTGAGTTTAACGCCGACAACGCACATATTTACGTGCTTACAGGCCCTAACAGAGGCGGTAAATCGGTAATCACCTGTGCCGTTGGAATTGCTCAGGCTATGTTCCAGCTCGGCATGTTCGTACCCGCAAAGAAGGCAAAGATTAGCGTTGCAGACGCAATTTTCACTCACTTCCCTACGGGTGCTGACGATACAATTGATAAGGGACGTCTTGGCGAGGAATGTGCAAGACTCGTTGAAATTTTTGAGGCAATCACCAAAAACAGCCTCGTGCTTCTTGACGAATCCCTTTCGTCAACGGGCTCCTATGAGGCGTCTTATATCGCGTCCGAGGTCTTGGCAGGTCTTTCGGTCGTCGGTTGCCGCACACTCTTCTCTACCCACCTTCACGAGCTTGCTGCCGAGATAGATAATATCAACGAGAAAACCCGTGAAAAGGGCGGCACTCGCATCGACACTCTCGTTGCGGGAATTGAAGAGGGCAAACGCTCCTTCAAGATAGTCCGTGCAAAGCCCGACGGAAAGAGCTATGCGAGAGATATAGCCGACAAATACGGACTTTCCTATGAGAATATACTCAAAATGCAGAATAAATAAACCGAAAGGGTTTAAATAAATCGAAAGGATTTAACGTTATGGAAAAGAATTTACTTAAGCTTCTTGAAGACGATGCAAGACTTTCTACCGAGCAGCTCTCGGTAATGCTTGACACTCCTAAAAATGAAATAGAAAAAAAGCTTTCCGAGCTTGAAGCCAACGGCACGATTCTCGGATACAAGGCGATGATCGACTGGGAAAAGACCGACCGTGAGTACGTTACCGCGATGATCGACGTGAAGCTTTCTCCCCAAAGAGACAGAGGCTTTGACAAGATTGCCGAAAAGATATTCAATTACCCCGAGGTACAGGCGGTTTATCTTATGTCGGGAGCTTATGACCTTTCGGTTCTTATCGAGGGCAAGACGATGAAGGAGGTCGCTTACTTCGTTGCTCAGAAGCTCGCTCCCATTGAATCTATAATCTCGACAGCTACACACTTTGTTCTCCACAAGTACAAGGACAAGGGCGTTGTTTACGGCTACAGCGAGGTTGATGAGAGAGGAAATTGCAACTGATGATAGACTATTCGAAGGTACTGTCGGAGGTCGTAGTCAACACCGAGAAATCGGGTATACGAAAGTTTTTCGATTTGCTTGAGAATATGCACGACGTGGTGGCACTTACGGTCGGTCAGCCCGACTTTGTAACCCCTTGGCATATACGAGAGGCAGGAATCGAAAGCCTTGAAAAAGGCAAGACCTTCTATACCTCAAACTCGGGTACACTCGAGCTTCGCGAGGAAATAAACAATTATCTTACGAGAAGATTTAATATCTCGTACAATCCCAAAAATGAAATTATCGTAACGGTTGGCGGAAGTGAGGCTATCGATATCGCTCTTCGCTCGGTAATAGCTCCGGGTGACGAGGTTATTATCCCCACCCCCTGCTTCGTTTGCTATGCACCTCTTGTGCGTATTGCAGGCGGTGTTCCCGTTATTATTGAAACAAAGCTAAAGGATAAATTCAAGCTCACAGCAGAGGATCTCCGTGCGGCTATAACGCCTAAAACGAAGATGCTCGTGCTTCCCTATCCTAACAATCCTACGGGTGCTATAATGACGAAGGAGGAGCTTGAGGAGATTGCAAAGGTACTCCGCGACACGAACATCGTGATCCTCTCTGACGAGATCTACGCTGAGATGACCTACGGAATGAAGCACACGTCCATCGCTTCTCTTGAGGGAATGCATGAGAGAACGATTATTGCGAGCGGTTTTTCAAAGAGCTACTCTATGACAGGTTGGCGTCTTGGATATATTTGTGCACCCGAACCTCTTTGCGAGCAAATGCTGAAAATTCATCAGTACGCAATCATGTGTTCTCCCACAACGTCGCAGCTTGCAGCTATAGAGGCTCTTAAAAACGGAGACGATGACGTTAAGATGATGGTTGAGGAATATAACCGTCGCCGCCGCCTTATCCACAAGGGTCTGACTGACATCGGTCTTGAGTGCTTTGAGCCTCAGGGTGCATTCTATATTTACCCCTACATCGGTGGATTCGGTCTTACAAGCGAGGAATTTTGCAACAGACTCCTTTACGAGTTTAAGTGTGCTATCGTTCCAGGTACCGCGTTTGGTGCTGACGGCGAGGGATTCGCAAGAATTTCCTATGCTTATTCGACAAAGCATATCACGCAGGCACTTGAACGAATAGCTGCTTTCGTTGAGACTCTTAAAAAGGAACAAGGCTTAAAATAAAAAATAAAAGAGAGAGCTTTAAGCTCTCTCTTTTTTATTTATCTTGCTTCTTTTCCTCTTCGGCATCCTTTTTCTCGTTTTTGATTTCCCAATGAATAAGAATTGCGAGAATTGCACGAAGGGCGATGACTATGGCAAGTATGCCAAGCTCCTTGAGATCTCTTACGATAACGGTATTGACTATCTCAGCACCCATCTTAAACTCAAGAGCAAGGGCAAGTGCCCGTCCGAGGTCAACGATGACGTTTACGGGCTGCTTTTTTCTCAACCTTGAGAGCAATATGACAAGTGCTCTTATAGAGCCGATTATGATTATCGATATTCCAATAAGCTCAAGTGTATCAACCGTTATCTCCGCTACAAAATGGAGAAGTCCTTTATAGGTTGCAGTAATGTTCTGAAGCATTTTAAAATCCTTCCTTTTTGTGTTATTACGAAATTACCGTAGCGAGATTTACAGCACCCGCTGAATAGTAAGTCTCGGGCTGATAGCCCATTATCTTCATTGTTATCTTTTGTCCAACCTTTGGAACTTTCTCACTAAAGGTGACACTCTTTACGTACTCACCCGGGCGTATGAGTCCCGTTTCACCGAGGATATTTCCCTTCTCATCAAGAATGCGAATTTTGAGCCACACATCGTTTGTCTCGGGATTGGTAAAGTATATATCGGCACTCTCACCCGAAAGCTTGACAATACCGCAAACCGAGACCTTGTATGCCTTTGCATCAAGCTCGGTATAGCCTATTGCAGCAGGATCTTCAATATCGGGTGTGCCAACGACCGCACCCGAATCAAATGGGGGCGGCACGAATTCACCCTTTTCATCTCCGCAAGAGACGAGACAAGTAAAAAGTGAAAATATTGAAATTATTAAAGCAAGTGTGCGAAGGGTTGTTTTGCTTTTCATATTATTATCCTCATTTCTGTCAAATAAACTCTTACGAATGCTCATCAAAGTCGCTTTGGTGGGCATTTGTAAAAGATCAAGGCAGGGCGCGAACGCCCCGCCTTGACTTTTTGATCGTATTTAGTTTTTTAGATTAAAAGTTAAGCTTTTAATTGTTTTAAGTTAGGTTATAACTTAAGCAGCTGTGATTGTGAGAGTGATTGTACCAAGCTTTCCAGCTGCAGCGATAGAACCGGAAGTAGGCTTAGATACGGTTATTGTACCGGTTGTAGCTGCGTTAGCACCCGCTTCGCCTGCACCTACTGCTGAATCAAGAGTAACAGCTGCGGAAATAACGGGCTGAACGGTAACGCCCTCTTCAGCAACCCAAGTAGGAGTTACAGTAACGTCTGCGTTGGATCTATTCTCAAGAGAAATAGTAGCGGGGTCTCCTGCCCAAGCACCTTCGTTTTCATCAACGCTCTTGTCATAAGCAAGAGTTGTGGGGTTCCAACCGTAAACTGCAGAAGCTGCTGTGTACTCAAAGGAAATAGCATCCCAAGTGATGTTTACAGAGTAAACAGGGGTTGTGTCCTCAGTTGTGGGCTGTGTCTTGTAGGTTGCGTTAACTTCGATATTCTGCTTTGCATCAACAACGGTGTCGAAGTTCTGGGTTTCTGCGAATGCGGTGATGCTCATACCTACGATCATAGTAAGAGCGAGAACTGTTGCGAGAATCTTTTTCATAATAGATTCCTCCTTAAAAAAATTTTTTATTTTTACGCCCATTTACGGGGCTGTAAATCAAGATTTAGTTTACGACTATAACACGAACAGGAATTTCGGTATTTACTACCGCTTTTTCGTTTGTTTCAGCGTTATAGAATTCTACTAAAATTTTTCCTTCACGAGCACCAAGATCTTTTATGGTTCTCGTGCCTACTTCATTAAGAGTAAGCGTTGTGATTTGGTTGCCGGGCTGAATAACACCCGATTCAGCAACCCTGAATCCATCAACATAAAGTACAATGGATAAGTTATCTACTGAGCGGCTTGGATTAGCAAAGAACAATCCCACAGAGCCGCTTCCAATAGATACTGTAACATCGGTTTGATAAGTAAGACCTACCGCTCCGCCTCCCTCATTTTTGTCGAGCTTTCCTTCATCTGTCTCAACAAAGGTCTCGGCATTGGAGTCTTCGGGTGGCTCGGGGTAGTCGGGGGAAGGTTTCTTCCCCCACTTACAACCCGTTAGCATCAGTGCCGCAAGTAAGATTGATGTAATCGTTATTATTAGCTTTGATTTTCTCATCATTTTTTCTCCTTATTCGGCATCTTCTGCCTTTGTAATAGTAATTGTTACTGTTCCTACAGAGAGGTTTTCACCCTTCTGAGGAATAGCCTTTCTTATAAGCTCAAGAGTGATATTCTCAGTCTCTTCAGCTACGACCTCAACCGTGCCGTTTGCATCAACGCCTGTGAACGAGCCGCCTATAATGTCTGCAAATGCGTCTTCAGAAACGTAAATAAACGTTACGTTTACGTTTACTGTTCCCGAGTTATAAATCGTGATAACGTTTGCATCTGCCTCTGCGGGCTGCCACTCACCTATGTTGTACTCAAGGTCCTCGGGGTTCCACATACAGTTGGTGTAAATGAAGCTCATCGTTCCCCAAGTAATATCAATGCTTACGTACTCGAGAGTCATAAGAGCAGTTGTTCCGTCCGCAAACTTGAAGACGTAAATTCCGCTATCATTGATAGTGTAGAGACAAGCTGCTGTACCTATCTCGGTAACGTCCGTAAAGATCGTTGTTCCATCACTCTTATAAGCAGGCTCGTCTGCGTCATCGTAAAGGTCTTCGAAGAGGTGATACTTATCAAGCTTAGGAAGTGTTACGGTTACAACCGAATCACAGTGGCTACAAGTCTTGGTTGCCGAGCCCTCAGCATCAGCTGTGGGAAGCGTGTTAATAGTCCACTTCGACCAAGTATGAGGTCCGCTGAGCTCTTCGAGCATTCCTACGTAGGTCTCAACGAGAAGCTCTGCCGTTCCTGCTCTGAAGTAGGAGTTGTTTGCATCGTATCCACCGTAGTAGACCTTACCCTGATACGAAGGCATGTAAGCATAGTCTCCGTCGGCGTTAGTGATAACGAGTGTCATCTTGTAAGGCGAAGCTTCCTTGATCTGCATTCCGTTAGTATCAAACATCTCGTAAGGAACTACTACCATACCAAGATCACCGATTCCAACAGCCATAACACGAAGTGTTCTTGCATCAGACACGTTTCTTGCAACAATGGACCTGTCGATCTTACTCGGTTCTTGTCCTGCAGCTACTGCCGCATCTATACGAGCCTGAGCTGCTGCAACTTCCTCATCTGTTTCGTTCTGCTGTCTTACCGTGATAGTCTTCTTTATCATCGATATCTTGCCGGACTCAATCTGTGTAAGTCCCTCATTCAAAACGCGGAGCGTCTCGGTAGCAAGAGCATGTGCTACTCTCTCATAGAAAAGGTCACCGCTAGCCTGAGCGCCTGAACCGTACGTATCCACTGTACTGTTAGGAGCACAGAGATTGAGGTTACCCGAAGCACCTGCAATGAAAATCACCTGTGTATCGGTATCGCCTTTCTCAATATCCTTTCTCATATAGTTAGCTATATCAGAAGAGATAAGTTCGGGATAATCGTTAACAGCACTTGCAAGGTGTCCCTGCCAGTTAGTAGCTACGATGTCCTTCTTGTCTGCACGTACGAAGCGTACTATCTGCACTGTATCGTCTGCTTCACTAACTGTTGTAGTGGTGGGATCGTTGTACTGGTCAATTGTAGGCCATACGTGATCCTCAGAAGCGAATACAAACTCGCCGTTTTCGTCGATATTGACGTATCTACGTACCCAAGCCATTCCGGTCGTCTTACCCTCACCGATGTAAATATCGGTTTCAGAAAGATCTGAGATAGCCTCTGCTGCCGCATTTGCTATGTTTGCAAATGCCTCGCTACGCCATTGGGCACTCTTTGAGAAGCTTACGGAAGAGTGTGCGTGAGTTGCTGCGATAATGATATTATCCTTAGGAACTCCCGTTACTGCATTTATGTTACGTCTCATTCTGTCGCACATGGTTTCGGAGATACTTCCAATATCTATCGAGATAAGAAGAAGTGTTGTTTCTCCGTCATACATAGCTGCAACGGTTGCATAAATGTCATCAACGTATCCGTCGTCATCTATATGAACGCCGGTCTTACCGTCTATCGGGAAATAACCGTAAGGAGTAATAACTACTCTTGAGTAACCCATTTCGAAGGTATCGACAATCATCGGTATCTCCTCATAGGTCGTGTATCCACAAACGCTACAAGCTACGTACTTCTTCCAACCCGCAGCGGAGTTAGTAGGAGCTTTCGCTTCATAGGTTGTGAGTGTGTGTCCGTCGGGACAGTCATCGTGAGGCTGATAACGGTTTGCAACCTCAATTACAGTTCCCTCTTCTCCAAATACCACGAGGTCGAAGAGCCAATCACGATTAGAAGTTTCGGGAAGTCCGTATTCGGTAAACTGTCCCTTCTTATCGCTGATATTGTTTCTACCGAGCCATCTGAAGTACTGAGTTATATCTTGATCTTCTCTGTAACCGTTTGCATTCATTCCGATCCACATAGCATTTGAAAGCTCTGTGTAATCAGTTGTGTAAACGTCGTTCATCATGTCGATTATATCCTGTTTCGACATCTTGAACTCGATGTAAAGCTCCCAGTCACCGTCAAAGCAATTCTGGTTGCCGTTTTCTGAGAAGAAGTCACCGGCATCGAAGAACTCACCTGTTGTGACGTTCTTTCTTCTTATCTTTGCTTCACTAATAAGGTCATACGTTGCAAGATCAGCAACCTTAGAACCATTGTCATAAGCACCGAGATTGACCCAAGCTGAGTCGGTTGCACCACCTGCAAAATAGAAGTATCTCGTTACGTTATTAAGGTCAAATCCGAAATAGAAGGCGTAATTGCTTCTATAGATCTGACTTACACCGTCAACAAGTGCAGGTGCAGGGTCCTTAATAGCAACATAAATGTTATCTGCATCGTACGAGAAGTAATACTGCATATTCTCGGAAGCGAGAGTATTATCAACCTCACCGGTTTCCCACTTGTCTCCGTAGCTTGTATTAGTTGTGGGAAGTGCGGGAGTAACTACTATTGCCTCGCCGTACTCACCGTCACTAATTGCACCGTCAATAGTGGGTGTGTTTCCGGATATGTCTGTTGCGTAATAGCTGTTAGTTCCGTAAGGAGCTGTCCAAGATACTCTTGTCTTTCCGCAAAGATCACAAGTGTCATCGTCACCGTATTCGTGAACAAGATAGATTGTGGTCTTACATCTTACGCAATATCTATCCTCTGCTGCGTCTACGCAGTAAGTTGTAAGTGTTTCGCCCTGTGCGTTTTGGTGTCCGAGTGCTGTTCCCTCTACAAGGTCACAGCCTGCGCAATGTCTCGGCTCGGTGCAGGATGCCTCGATCATGATGTGCTCGTGTCCTGCATATGCGGGGCCGTAAACTACTGCAACCGCCTCGTGTGCCGCTGCCTGAAGAATTGCCATCTCAGCCTCGGTGAACATATAAACGGTTCCGGTACTATCGGTCTTCGACTGGTTGATGTACGAAGGCTTATAGGGGTTACCCGTACAATCTTCACCGAACAGAGTCTCAAACCATACGCAAGCATTGAGGTACTGACCGCCACCGATATCACCGTCGTGGTAATAGTCACCTCTGTTGCCGTTTGTGCCTATTCTTGCACAAAGGTCATCGACCATTCCTGCCGCCTCAAGCTTTGCTCTTGCTATTACCCAAGCATCGCCTGAAGGAACCATATTTACATTGTTATCTTTTACGATAACGCTTGAAACACTCTTGATAGTGTTATACATTGTAGCCTGCTGCTCAAGAGTCGATACCTGCTCCGAAGGAACTGTAACGCCCTTTTCGTAATATCCCTCTGTACCGAATCCTACCTGATAAGGCCACGTCTCGTGCCAGTAAAGCTCTGCCGTAGGATGATTATCCTTAGCATAATCGAAGAGCTGCTTTGCATACCAACGAGTCTTGTCAAGTGCAACGTCAGCATTCTCGGAAAGTGTGGGGTAGAAGTGCTGCTGGAAGGAGATAACATCCCAATCCTCGCCCCAAACTTCCTTAGCATATGCGAGAGCACCCTTGATGGTCTTAACGCTTGTGATCTTCTTGCGTCCGGCTGCATTCGTTACGTACAACTCGTATGCCTCGGAGTCGTCGTTGAGCCACGTCCAGTGGTCACGGACGGGACAACCAGATTCATAAAGGTTTACTACGTTAATTTCGTATCCTGCCGCACTTGCAAGTCCGTAAAGCTCCTCAACAAAGTAGTTGGAGAAGGAGTTACCGATCATAAGAATGTTGACCGCCTCAGTAGGCTTATCGTAATAAGCTCCATTATCAGCATCACCGCATACAGCACATACTCTCGGAGTCTGATAGTTATTATCATCATCTACCCAGGTATGCTCGAGCTTGGGTACTGTAAACGTTGTTGTGTGAAGCTCTCCGCAAGTACAACTGAAGTAATACTCGCCTGCTTGCTTACAGGTAGCTGCGGTTTTCTCTGCTCCCTCTGCGTAAACGTCTTCACAATCGTAAAGGATGTTTCCGTTTGTGTCAACCTTAAATACGCTTGTACTGGGGGCACCGCATACAGAACAGCTGTGGAGATAATACTTAACACCGTCGATCGTGTTAATTAAATACTTCTCATCCTGTACGTGTTCAGAATAGTCACACTCGGGATGGTCGTATCCGTTGTTACCAAATACTACAGTATCGGGAAGGAGCTGTGATACGCCGTACTTAGCTGCCTGCTCCTCGGAAATCATCGTTCCGTAGAAGGCCTTCCAAGTAACACTTGCCGAAACTCTGTAGAAATTGGAAGTTGAAATATAGAATGTGTTGAAATCAGCATCGGTAAGAGTTACACCGAAGTTTTCCTGCCAGAACTCCTTGATAACTTCCTTATCAAAGGCAAGTTTCTTGATTCTGTGTGTTGTATTTGATGAAGGACCGCCTACAACGAAATCGTAGTAGGGGCTTACACTATTGTATCCGGTCCACAACGAGGTATAACCCGTTGCTGTTGCAAATCCAACCTCGGATTCCTGACCTGGTTCGTCAAGTCCGTGATGCTGAAGCTTAATAACCATCTGCTGCGTATGATCGGCAGGGTTAAATCCGAGTCTGTAATACTCGGGAGAGTCACTTGTCCATACGGACGTGCTTCCCTCTATAGCCTCTTCACTCGGCTGATATAGCATATCAAACGCCAAGTAGAGTCTGCTCTCACTTCTTGCAACGTAGTACTTGTAGTGAGGAGTTATAGGCTCATAGGCAGAATCAACTACTGTATAACCCGTAACGTTGGTTTGTCCTGCGTGATATTGATTAACTATCGTAGGCTCAAGCTCGGTGGGAGTCAAGCAAGACCAAACGCCTTCCTCAAGCTCCTGCCATCTGACACCGCCCAATTTGACCTGGTCATTATCCATATGGATATCAGCATCGTTGATGTATTCCTCACTTGCGAAGAATACTCTCTGACCAAAGTAAGCGGGATTCTCTGCAGTTGCGGGCCAACGCTTGGGAGGTAAGGTATTCGCCTCAAGTCCCGAATATCCGCATTCGCTACATACCGCATAAGCATTCCAACCTATTCCGATACAGGTAGGCTCCTTGGCGGGTACTGTCGTACGCTTACCCGAAGCCTCGACTACTGCTATGTGAGCCTCCTTCGAGCCTGCTTCCTCAAATACCTTTTCGCCCGTCTTGCCCTCGGAACTTACGTGACATACCGAACACTGTGCGAAATATTTTGCATTAGAGCCACAGGTTGCGGCACTCTTTTGATACTCCATTGAAGTAACATCGTCAAACTTATGACCCAAAGGCTCTGCTGTGTAGGTAGACTCATTGGGATCAAGCTCTCCGCAAGAGCATCCGAAGTATGCTTCACCGCTTCCCTCACAAGTGGGAGCAGTCTTAATAGCACCCTCGAAGTTTACGTTCTTGACGTCGTAAATGATATTACCCTCTGCGTCAACGTAGAAGATGGAAGAATTAGCTCTGCCGCATCCTCTGTCCTCGCTTTCGGGAGTATCCTTGATACTACAGCTATGGTAGTAAGCTGTAATACCGGTCTCTTCGTCGGTTGCTATCTTATATTTATCGTCTATAACGTGTGTGAAGTTACATCCTATCGCACTGTCATCACCGAATACTACGATACCGGGAAGAAGGTTGAGGTTAGACGCATAGTTGCAAACCTCATTTTCTCCAAAGTACGCAGTACCGTTCCAGAGCATATGGATATGTCTTGTGCTGTAAGAACCGGCAGCGGCACCGCTACTCTTCTGAATATCGGTAGTAGTGGAAACTGCGAATCCAAGCACGTCGGAAAGTCCGTCTACGTTTGTTCCTATAATACTTGCAAGCTGTGCCTTGTTAATTACAAGCTCGACAGTCGTTGCTGCGGATTCAAGTGTCCAACCGTTCGGGTGCTTGATAACTCCCGTTTCCTTCGTGTAGTTCTCAAAGCTCGTATCGCCGTCTACGTTCTGAACTCTCTTTGCCGCATAAGCTGCATCAAAGATAGCGTTATATCTACCGACTCTTCCGTTTGCATCAACGAAGGACGACCAGTTATCTCTCGTTCCCGCCTGCTGTGCCCAGTCGTTTCCGATAGATCCGTCGGTAATGTTCTTAACGTCCATTACCTTGCCGTTAGCCCACTTATCAGCCTCGCCCGTAGTAATATTCGTACCAAGCTGCATCTGTGAGATGACGCCGATAGTCTTCTGGTTAGCAAGACCGGGGTTAATCGTGAATACGTACTGGAAGAGTGGACGCTGGTTGTTATACTCAGCAGACTCACCCGAAATGTGCTCAACAGCGATATAGAAGTGTTCCTCATCCTGTGCGAAGGAGTATCTTACCTTCTCCATATCAGCTATTTCCTTTGCAACTGCATCAAAGGAGTTATAATCAACCTCGGTAGCAGAAGCAGAGTTGTAGAGGTGATTGCGGAGGAATGCTGCGGGAGCATCTATAACGTAGCTTACGCTATACTCTCCTGCCGACACCTTTGCATCTGCGGGATTAGGAGTAGCGTTTACGTTTGCAGCAGTAACGTGTATAGGCTGACCTGCTGCGAGATAAGAAGAAAGCTTAGGCGTTCCGCTTGTACTTACTTGTATTGCGGGAATCTTATTGTCCTCAAGAGTTGAGAATCCGCACTCACAAACGGTGTAAGGATTCCAACCGAATGCCACACAGGTAGGAGCCTTGTAGCCGTACTCGGTCTTGTTTGCCGTCTGTCTGTGAATTTCGGACGAGCCAACATCTGTCCAGGTCAATTCCTCGTTGACGTAGCCGCAAATCGTACAGTACTGATTATACACCGCATCGGACGTACAAGTTGCTTCCTTGCCATAAACAAGATTCTCGGGAATTGCCTCACCCTTGTAGTTGTGTTCAAGAGGTTGCTCAAACTTCTCGTCGGAAATAAATCCACAAGGACAAGACTTGTAGTACTCAACCGTTTGTCCGCAGGTCTTGCCTTCCTGTCCGGGAACGAGAGTCTTCTCGTTTGCAACCGATTCATATATCACGTTGCCCTCTGCGTCGGTCTTAAAGGTTCTTATACCCTTAGCCTCACACCAGATACAACTGTGATAGTAGGTATTCTCTTCTCCGTCAACGGGATAGTCAAGTGCGTGACTTGTAAAGCTACAGCCGTTTATGCACTTCTCTTCACCGAGAACAACAACGTCGGGAACATACTTATAAGGAAGTCCCTCGGGAGTAGAAGCGAAGAAACTACCGTAGAAAGGATAATAATAGGTAGCGGAGCTACCAACATACCTTGTGTTTATGTTAGAAACGCTTATAAACATTGTACTAAAATCAATGTCGGTATTGGAATTTCCACCAAAGTAATTACTATCCTTATAAATCTGCTTTACAAGCTCCTTGTCAAAAGCAAGCTCTACGCAATTGACCCAAAGAGCCATCTTGGAGTCATTCTTATTGAATTCATTGCAGTTGTTCTCGCCTAAATAATTACCGTCCAAATCATAATGAACTCTCTTATAAGTAATAATATTCTTATAAGTATCATTCTTCAAAGTGTTGTATTTTCCGTCTCCGTAAGGAGCAATATATAGATTAGGATATCCTGAAGCATCCACGGTACCAACAATTCTGATATAGAGTGAACGATCATAATTATTAGGATCAAAACCAACGTTAATATTATAGTGGGTATTAACAATGGTCTCGCTATGCTCTGTCAACCCTTCTTCGCCATCGAGCTCGTTGAAAGGAGCATAGTTCTCAAGAACGAGGTAAAATTTTTCATCATCCTCTGCTACATAATACTTATACTTTGAAGCATATTTCTCAGCTTCCTCAAGCTCATTAACGTCGGTTGTTGAAGGATCGTCTTCAAGAATAGAGCCTGCTTTACCGCTATAGAATCTAAACTCGGAGGCGAGCATTTTATCAACCTCAACAAAATCAGGAGTTATACAGTAGTAGGGCTCGTCATCACCCCTTCTACCGTCAATAGCCATAACGCCTTCAGTAGCATAATAATCAGCAGAGCCTGAAGTATAAGTATCCTGTCCATACGCACCGAGGTCGGTATGGTCAAGTCCCTTTGTACCCGAAGGCCAACGGAGAGGAGCTGTAGCAATAAAGGTTGCTTCGTTCTCTGCGTCACCCTTTGAGGAATTATCACATCTTGAGCAAACCTTGTAGTAGATATCGCCCACTACGCAGGTTGCCGCCTTTTTAAGATACTGCTCTTGTGCAAGCTCCTTGCTGTAATCGTGTCCAAGAGCAGGAGTATTGAAGGTTTCGTCGTTGGGATGAAGTGCTCCGCAAGTACAGTTCTTGATATATACACCCTGGTCTGTACAAGTGGGATCGCTTATCTTTGCACCTTCAAGCTCGGTATTGTTAGCGGTGTAGTAAGAACCGTCAACTACCGTATATGTTATCGTTCCTGCATCTCCGCAAAGAGGACAGGAGTGATAATACGTATCGTCCGTACCGGGTACGAGATAGGTTTCGGTCGAAACGTGCTCCGTGTAATCACAGAACGTCTTCTCTGAACCAAATACGATAAGGTCGGGAAGTACGTTAGTAAGTCCGATTTCAGCACTCGAGCCGTTATTTATCACAGTTCCGTAGGTTGCATTCCACTGCGAACTACCACTGTCACCGTTATAAATATTAGAAACCGTTACGTATAGCGAATTGAAATCTTCTGCGGTAAGCGTTACACCAAACTTCTCGCTCCAGAGTGAACTTATTGCAGATACGTCAAACGAAAACTTTCTTATAGCGGCATTACTGGAGGTTCCATCGCCACCACGAACATATTCATAATACGGTGAATTACCGTTGAATCCGGAATAAATAGGTTCTGACGAAATCCAATCTTTTCCGGCTACCCAAACTTTTGCTGTTTGACCGGAAGCATCAAAGCCATTACTGTAAGACTGAACAACAAGCTGCTGCGTATAATCCTGACTATTGAAGCCGAATCTGTAAACCTGATAATTATATATAGCTGCGGTAGTCGCACCGTTTATTGCGGTATCTACCGTCTTGGGAAGATACTCAAATGCCACGTATATCGTTTGAGAATCTTCAGACTTTGCAACGTGATAGTTGAAATCGGGTGTAATTTTAACAAAATCAGAGTCAATCGCAGTAACTGCTTGACTTGAATTACCGTTAAATCGTGTGTTGGTAATTACCGGTGTAATTGCGGTAGGTGTTACTTTAACCCAACCGTCCTCAAGAGGCTGCCATCTTGAGCCCGAAGGAGGATTGGCACCATTCATATTGATTTGACCGTCACTAACAGTATAGCTGTCACCCGTATAGAATGTTCTCTGTCCGTGGTAAACGGGTTTAACCGCTCCCTCCGGCCAAAGCGTTGTGACAGTTGTAAAGAGTGCCTCGCCCTCTTGTCCCTTTGAGGATAGGTCACATCTCGAACAAATCTTGTAGTAAGCAGCGGGGGCTATACAAGTAGCCTCTCTGAACAAATACTGCTCTGCTGCAACCTTCTTTGTGAAATCGTGTCCGAGAATACCGTGTTCAAAGGTATTTGTTCTATCGGGGTCGACATCACCGCAAGTACAGCTCTTTACGTAAACTCCGTCTGCTGTACAGGTAGGAGCTGTAATTTCAGCCCCCTCTGCCTCGGGGTTTTCTACAATATAGTAAGAACCGTCAACTACCTTAAAGGTTCTTGTTCCTGCGTCACCGCAAATGGGGCAGGAGTGATAATATGTGTCGGTTGTACCTGCTACAAGGTATGTAGCGGTTGCAACGTGCTCTGTGTAATCACAGAAAGTCTTTTCCGAACCGAATACGATACGGTCGGGAATAAGCTGTGTAAGTCCTACTTCAGCACTATTACCATTAGGAAGAAGTGTTCCGTAGGTTGCATAGAACTGCTTTTCATCATCACTTACTGTACCGTTTTCACGGAAGTTATGCGAACCTGCAACGAAGAAGGAGTTGAAGTCTTCATCGGTAAGAGTTACACCGAACTGCTCAAGATAAAGCTCCTTCATATCCTCGATATTGAAAGCGTACTTTCTTATACGGTGGTTGGTAACCGCTTGATTATTACCTTGTCCGCAAATTGCGTAATCATAGTAGGGGCTGTCATAGTTGTATCCCGTCCACAACTGTGTAGCACTGTCCACATCAGCAACGTAGAAAGTTCCTTTCTGGCTATCGTTACTAAGTCCGTGACCGCGTGTACGAAAAACTATCTGCTGGGTGTAGTCTTCAGGATTAAATCCAAGTCTGAAGTACTTGTAATAGTCACTCGTCCAAACGTTCTTTGTAGCATTGGTTCCAATACCATTTTCATCGGGATGATAGATCATATCAAATACAATGTAAATTGTTGTATCAGACTTAGCTACGTAATAATCAAACGTAGGAGTTATGGGATACATTTCGAAATCTTCGGGTGAAGTAATGGTAACACCTGTCTGATTAAGTCCCTTATTGCTATAAAGCTTATTTGAAATAGTTGCCTTGATAGGCTCGGAATTAACCTTTACAAAGCCTTCCTCTATGGGTTCCCAAGCACCTGTAGCATTAAGCTTTATATCAGAGTCATTAACGGTATAATTATCACCTGTGTAGAAGGTTCTCTGTCCGTGGTATACGGGCTTTACTGCACCCTCAGGCCAAAGTGTCGAGGGAGTTGTAAAGGTATCCTCAGCGGTCGTTCCCTCAGTGGACTCACCGCAAACCTTACAGCTTACGTAGTAGATACCGCCTGCCATACAAGTCGGAGCCTTCTGCTCATACTTGTCAGCTACGACCTTTGCTGTAAAGTCGTGAGGCATTATATAATTAAAGGTATCCGCCTCGCTCTTAGAAACAATACCGCAAGAGCAGCTCTTATAGTATTTGCCCGCCGAAGTACATGTAGCTGCAACTATCTCGGTATCCTCTGAAACGATCTCCTTGTCGTAAACGAGAGCATCGTCTACTACCTTAAATGTAGCAGCACCTGCCATACCGCAGTGTGTACATGCATGGTAGTATGTATCGGTCGTGCCCTCAACGAGGTATCTTGCCTCGGTGCTGTGTCCTGTAAAGCTACAAGAAGCAAATGCAAGGCCGCTCTTTTCATTACCGAATACGATTACGTCGGGGATAACATTGTTCTCGGAAGAAGCAACGCTTTCTGCGGTAAATACACCGTAAATCGGGTTACCGATTCTATCATTTGTTTCACTTGATGTTTCCGAATAGTCGTTGTCACGACGTGCATAAAGTTGACAAGATACTGCAATGAACATTGTAGCTAAATCTTCGTCTGTAAGCGTTACTCCAAAATTTGTTGAGTAAACAGATTTAATAGCTTCCTTACTAAGCTTTATTTCAGAAACTCTTGACCAAGCCTGTGTTCTGGGCTCTGCGTAATTTGTATTTGCTCTTGCCCACGAAGTCATAACTCCGGCAGATGAAATATCGTACTTATTGTTGTTATCAGCTATCCAAGAAGCTGTGAACCACGATTGTGTATTGTTATCTATACATATCTGCTGTGTATAATCGTTGGGATTAAAGCCAAGTCTGTAGAACCAATAACCCCAATCGTTCATTGAATAGACCTTGCTTTCAGTTCCTGTTACGGTTATACCTTCAGCAATATAAGGAACATCCTCTTTCACTACCAAATAAATGTGAGAATCGGACTGAGCTACATAGTAATTTATATCAGGAAGAAGTGCTGCATACGCATCCCAGTCGTTTCTTATTTCAAGATTTGACTGTCCGTTCCAGCCCTTGTTACTGGTGTACTGCATGTAGGTGTGTGAAGGACCGTGGTCAACTGCATCGGGAGTTACCTTGACGTACTCGTCATCAATAACACCGTCAGTAGCATCGATATCACCCTCATTTACTTTATAAGCCTTCAAGCCTGTTGAGTAAATATCCTGCTTGAGCTCTGTGAGCGAGGTGTCATGTGTGCTTGTAGCAAACTCGCCACCGAGGGGATTTTCCTCAACAACGGGAGCCTTGAATTCTACCGTATCAAAGTTGTACGCCTCAAGAGCGTGGGTCTTTGACGCAACGTCATCGTCAAAAGTACCGTTCCAGATTACCTGAGGACGATACTCCTCTCCTGTGGGAGAAAGTCCAAAGTAACTTCCAACTGCGAAAAGCATTGTATCAAGATTTTCAACTGTCTGATAACCCTCGGGAAGAGTATCGTTTTTGTGATTATAAAAATCAAGAAGCTTCTGCTTATCGAACTCTATTTCCCAATAGGTATATACCTGCTCGGCTGTTCGTCCGTGACCTGAGCCGAAATCAATAGACGATCCGTCTACCGTCTGTTTAGATACGATCATAGCATCAACGGGATAAGTAGCCTCTGTAGATGAATTGTAAACAGTTCTGTCATAACCAGCCGAAAGCGTTGTCGTTCCAGTGTATGGGTCATTTGAGTACTCAGTAACGTCCCATGCAAACGAGCCGTTAGATCTAACCAATCCTCTACGAGATGCCGAAGACCACTGATAGGTATCGTACTTCGCCATTGCGTCATGTGCCGCCATCTTTGTAGAATCGTTTGCATCAACTGAAGGAGATGCTCCGGTTTCAAGCAAAGCAATACCGATATAGTTCTGAGGCTGAGCAGGATTGAATCCAAGCCTCAAAGTATAACCGTCGCGAAAAACGCCATTGCCGTCATCACCGGGAGTTCCCTTACCCAAAACACCTATGTATATTTTGGATTCGTCATGAGAAACGTTTATCGACACCTCATCGGCTACTCTGGTACTTTCAGAATAATCGTTAGAAAGTGCGTCAAAGGTAAAGCTTGACGAATATGCAACCGGATCTGTAAACTTAGTCGTAAACGTATACTCATCGGCTCCGATAGAACCGTCGGCTATTGCCGTCTTGTATCCGTTGACCGTGTAGGTCTTTGTACCGTCGGCATTAACGGTAGGAGTTGTTTGTGTCTGTTCTGACTCGACAGCAAAGATCTCTATGGGGGTCATAGGAAGCAACATTGCCATTACGAGCATTAAAGAAACTATTCGCAAAAATTTCTTCATTTGATTTTCTCCTTTGATGAATTATTTTTTGCTTTGGCCGCTTTTTGGGTATATATACAATACCTAAGTATAAGAATGCGTATCCTAATTTTAGCACTTTACTATGGCCAAAAACTGCCATTTTAGAATTATAGCTTGTAAACAAAAGCAACGCTCGACGAATTTTCACCCTTCAAATTGTGAAAAATGCACAAAAGCATAGACATATAAATGCTTTAAAGGCAGTATTTGTCTTGATTCTTAGTACACTTCAAGTCCTGATTTAAACAAGAAAAAAAGGCAGAGCCGAAGCTCTGCCTTGATTTTTATTTACTCGGCGTTTTCTGCCTTTGTAATAGTAATTGTTACTGTTCCTACAGAGAGGTTTTCACCCTTCTGAGGAATAGCCTTTCTTATAAGCTCAAGAGTGATATTCTCAGTCTCTTTTGCTACAACCTCAACCGTACCGTTTGCGTCAACGCCTGTGAACGAGCCTCCTATAACGTCTGCATATGCGTCTTCAGCAACGTAAATAAACGTTACGTTTACGTTTACTGTTCCTGCGTTATCAATCGTGATAACGTTTGCATCTGCCTCTGCAGGCTGCCACTCACCTATGTTATACTCAAGGTCCTCGGGGTTCCACATACAGTTGGTGTATACAAAACTCATCGTTCCCCAAGTAATATCAACGCTTACAAACTCGGTCGATATCGAAACAGTTGTGCCGTCGATATACATATAAACGTAAACACCGCCAGATACTGTATACTTTCCTACCGTTGCAACGTCGGAAACGTTATCATTGGTAAGCGTAGGCAATTCCAATATCTCGATGCAACCCTTTGAGCAGCTTCTTGACGCCTTTCCTGTCGCCTCAGCGGTAGGTTCGGTTACAATCGTCCATGCCGACCAATCGTGTCCTCTGAAGTTTAAGAGCAAGCGGTTGTACTCTGCAACCATCTCTTCGGCAGAGCCGTCCTCGAAATAGGTAGCCATCGTCTCGTAAGGACGGTCTCTGTACCAATCGGGATTAGCCAACTCATCTGCCTCGCTCTCGGGGAATTTGAGGTCCTTAACAGGTACTATCTTGTCATCCGTCGAAAGAAGAGAAGGTAGATTAAACGCCTCAGTTGACGGCATATATGCAGCAGCACCACCCGAATTTGAGAACACCAAGGTCATCTCAAAATGAGATGCGTCCTTTATCTGCTTTCCGCTGTTATCAAATATCTCGTAAGGAACGTTGACGAGAGCAAGGTCTCCAAACGAAAGTGCAGAAATGTCGAGGGTTCGTTTTCCTTCGTTATCTCGCTTGTTCTCATATCTCTTTTGGAGATAACCTGCCGCGTAGGTCGGAAATGCTTGACCTGCGTATTCAGGGTTAGCTTTTACGATGGCAGCATAGTTGTATGCCGCGTCACTTATTTCTTCTTTAACGTACAAGACGTATTCTTCTCTCTCGATATTTATTCTGCCCGAGTCTATAGTTCTGAAGTTATCAATGCCAAGCGTGAGCGTTGCAACAGCATGAGCTACGTTCTCGAAGAGTTTAAATTCGTCATTAAATCCGTATTTCTCAGCAGTTGCGGTCTTATCTGCACTGGTAGGAGCAGAGAGATTTACGTTACCTGAAGCACCTGCAAAATAAGCTACCTTTACGTCATCATCCTCAGCCTCAATGTCATCACGTATAATGCCTGCCATATCCGAGTGTATCATTTTGTCATACACGGTACCGGACGCCAAATGTGCCTGCCAGTTGATAAGAAGAATATCCTTGGCATCATCACGCACAAAGCGAACTGCCTGCAATACGTCATCAACGTCCCAAGCGGATGCTACCGAACCTCTATCGGTACCCGGACCATTAGATGCCACAAACTGACCTTTGTCGTTCACGAAATTACGTACCCAAGCAAGACCTGTGGTCTTTGTAGTACCTACCTTTATCGTGGACTCCTTAAGATCGTCCATTGCTCTTAGTGCCGATTCCGCCATAGCGTGATACGTTGTGAATCTCCACTTTGAATCTTCATTAAGATTGGGAACACTGTGGTTATGCGTAACGGCAATAATGATGTTATCAAGCGGAACGCCCGTAATCTTACTTATGCGATTACGCAACGTAACGCAATACTCCTCGGCAAGTGAACCCAAATCAAGGGTGAACATAAGGATGGTCTTTTCACCATCGTTTACGGCAACGCAGGTTGAATAAATATCAGTGTGAACGCTGTCATAATCCAAGAATTTAGAGAGATCTGTAGGAGTTATTACTATTCTATCGTAACCTGTCTTGAAGGTTTCTGTAGCCTTCGGCAACTCAGAATATGTGGTATAACCGCAAGAGCACGATACGTACTCATTCCAACCCACAGCATCAAGTGTAGGAGCCTGAGCCTTATGATAGCTCAGCTCCTTGCCGCATTCACAATAGCTTACAGCGGGGCAAGTTATTGTTGCGGTCTCTTCGTCAAATACCACAATGTCGTAGAAGCTTTCTCCCTGACCTATCCATCTAACGTACTGGGAATTGCCGGTAGTATCAATGTTGTTGTTGTATCCAAGTGTCGTAGCGGAGAACCACATTGCGTTGGAAAAATTGGAGTAATCCTTTCCGGTCTGTTCCTTGAGGATCTGCTTAAGAGTCTCCTTGCTTATTCTGAACTCAATGTCAGCAGCCCAAGCAACATCCGTTTGATCAATGTTTCCGTTTACAGAGCCAATATCACCATAGGCAAGGTAACTACTGCTATCGGTACTTCCCTTCTCGTACTTACGGAACACACCCTCATCTATGAGGTTATAGGTCTTTAGATCTATAGTTTTTTTATTATATTTGAGAACGTTCCAACCTGCAGCATTACCATCGGTTCTGTATCCACCGAACGAGAAATAAACATCGGGATTATCGGGATCAAATCCAAGCGTGAAATGATAATTATTTCTCATGGTAACTCCAACATCAGCATCCTTGTCCTTGCTCACGTCACGAACAGCTACGTAGATGTAGTCATTATCGTACGCAAAGTAGTATTCCATGTATGCGGGAAGGAGCTTTTCTATAACGAATCTTGTCGAATCCGTTTCCGTATCTGCCCAAGCATTCATGCTGCTATTCAGCATAAGACGGGGAGACGTTACCGTTATAGCTGTACCGTACTCATCAGTATCAATAACTCCGTCAAGAGTAGGAGTTGCACCGGATACGTTTTCGGCATAATAGGTGTTTGAGTCTGCTTTGGTTGCACCATCCCAGTCAAACTTGTTGTCTTGGCAAACGGTACAAACGTCTGCTTCATAGGTGCAGGCAGCTTCCTCTACCTTATAAGTACAATTCTCTACCGTACAAACCTTATAGTGAGTGCCGTTTCTATTCGTCCAATTAGTATCGATAAAATGTGGACCGTAATTTGCACTTACAAAGTATGCCTCTGCATCAATTGTTTCGTTTGCAATAGTGTTACAACGTGAACACTCAAGCCAGTACTCATTAAGTGTCTGACAGTTGACCGAACTCTTCACATGAGCCTCGTCCTCTACCCTTACGGTAAAGTCGTGGCCGAGAGCATCCACTGTAAACGTTGTTTCACCGGTATAATTGGTATCATCCTTGGCGAGAACACCGCAAGTACAACTCTTATAGTACAATCCATCTTGTGTACAGCTAACTATTTGAGATTCAACTGCAAGCGAGTCAAGGATTATATCTTGGTATTTTAAAGTTCCCTCTTCATCAGTTTTGAAGGTCTTCGTTCCCATCGCACCGCAATGCTCACAGCTGTGATAATATGTATCAGTTGTTCCCTTGACCTTGAATCTGTCGTCAACCTTATGGAAGGTATAAGAACAGGTATCACTTTCCTTATCGTCACCAAATACGATAACATCGGGAATCAAAGGACACTTATTACCAAGATTGGTATTGTAATACGTACCATAGGTTACGTAGGTTGAGTAACCATTGGTATAAGAGAGACAAGAATGAGAAGCTGCAACGTAGAGAGTATTAGTAATATCGTTTACAGTAAAGTTACCGTAAATAGTATTCCAAGCATCGGCAAACTTCGCCTTGTCAATCTCAACTGTCATATAAGCCGAGAACTGTCCCCAAGAGTTGTGGTTTACAGGATTCATCAAATTGCCATCTGTAGTACCATCATAATGGTAGCTTGAGAAGTTAGAGTTAGTAATCCAATCTTGAGGATAGGTATCGTCCACCTTCAACCAAGAGGTCGTACCACCCTTAACGAATCCTCCTATTTGAGCTTGTTCTGCACCTGCTTCCCACTTAACTATAGCGGTCTGTGAGAAATCTTCAGAATTCAATCCTATACGGAAGTAATAGTTAGCTCTCTGGAAGTAAACGTCTGTTCCTTCCTCTTGCCACTTGGAGCCAATCATTCTAAAGGTTATGTATATCTTGGAACTGTTTTGAGCTACATAATACTCAAGGTCAGGAGCCTTTGCAAGATCCGCATCGGTATAAGACGCAACGGGAGCATTGTTGTAATAGAGGTGATTTGATGTAGTAGTTTGTGCTGCACCGGCGTAATTTTGAGCCAAATACTTGTTTGTAGAAACTACTTTAGCACCAACACCTGCAAGTCCCTTTCCGTCTTTAGCACCGGTTTCTTCGTTTGAAACGATCCAACCGAGATCGTCCCAAGTGAAGTCATCAGGCAAGATACCGTCCTGACCTGTTACAAGATACTCTTGTCCAAGGTAGGAAAGTGACGTGTAATCCATTGCGGGATATGTCGTACCCGAGGGCCAACGTGTTGCCGCATATTCCTCGTAGTCGGTATGCTCACACTCCGCTACGTCACAGTTATCACTGTTATGCTTAACGTCACATCTGTCACAGTAGGTGTATGCGTTGTTACCGATTGCTATACAGGTTGCTGCTCTTGCCTGGGCATTCGTCCAATCGTGTCCAAGTTTAGACCCTTCATCAACCCAAGTTTCATCCGGCGAAGGCTCACCACAGTTTTGACAGTACTTTTTGTATACTGCATCCTCGGTACAGGTTGCTTCTGACACGGGAGTATCGTTTTTACCTTCAACGATAATGTTCTCCCAATTGTGAACAAGCTCCTCACTAAAGGTAACGTTAGAGATCGCTCCGCAATCTTCACAGCTCTTGTAGTACTCAACCGTAGAGCCGCAGGAAGCACCTTCCTGTCCGGGAAGAAGTGTATCAATAGATTTTATATCACCGTAGCTCGAGTTAATGTCATAGACCTTTTCATCCGTGTCGGGATCCACGGTATAAGAAACCGTAAAGGTTCTTGCACCTACCGAGCCGCAAATGCTACAGCTATGATAGAAGTCCTCTGTTGTGCCTGTATCGGAATCCGGCACGGGATAAGTTGTATCATGAACTGTGAAATCACATCCGAGCTCCTTCTCGTCTCCGAGAACGATTACGTGAGGAATAAGACGTGTGGTTGCACCTTCGGGCATATCCTTGTCAGAAGGAACAATGTCGCCATATACAACTGAATAAGTTCCTGTAGTACTATTGGTAATTTCGTCATCATTACTTGTATTGACAGTACCATCAGAAGCTACCGTTCCCCACATAAATGATGTGGACGCCGCAAAGAACATAGTGTTCGGGAAGGTTTCCTTGGTATAATTTGTACCGTTAAGTCCGTTGAATATATTGATTATAGCCTGCTTATCAAGCTCAAACTCAATGAACTTACAGTACTGTGCTCCGTCTCTGTTCTGGTTACCACCCGATCCTGATCCTGTAGTTTTATCATTAGCAGCATCATAGCTGTAAGTGAGCATCTTTGTGCTACCAACAACATTAGCGGCATTTGCAGTATAGTAAACAGCCGTCTTATAACTTGTAGTTGCATCTTGCAAATCGGTCAATTCCACCGCAACATGCTCAAAACCAGTTGCACCGTATCTGTAGTCGGTCGTGAGCAACAATGCCTGTGAATAGTCTTGAGGATTGAAGCCCAATCTCCAAGTGTAGTTGTGTCTACGTGAACGATAAATCACATCATCCTTTGTATCATCGGGAGTATCGTTATCATCAACGTACTCTGCACCAATATCTCTTATAAGGAAATATATTTTATCGGCAGAATATGCAACATAATACTCCATATCGGAAACTATATCAACGTTTCCGCTTGTTGCACGAGCCGCATCGTCTGAAGTGTGTGTAGCATCATAGTAACGTCCGGCTGCAAGAACCTTTGGTACGCCGCCCTCTGCTGCCGTAGGTGTAACTCTAACATATCCGTCATCGATCTTGGCGTCAATGGATATGGTTTCACCCGTCTGAAGCTCTGCCGCACTGCCCGAAACGTACACCTTCTGTCCGTAAGTAGGCAGCGATGTATAATCAGTTCCAACCGTTCCGCTTACCCAACGAGTAGGAGCGTATTCGACATACTCTGCCGAGCGTGCGGGACATTCCGAACATTTCTGATGGGCATTGTAGCCTCCTGCACTACAGGTAGGTGCCTTTGCAGCAACGTCCTGCCAATTGTGTGCGAGAAGCTCGCCGTATGTGAAGGTGTGTGTAGTCTCTTCTCCTTCAAGGACATAAGCACTTTCGCCACATCTTTCACATTTTTGGTAGTAAACCGCCAAGCTTGTGCAAGTAGCCGCACTCTTGAGGTTTGCATCGGAAATCTCACCGTCTACCCAAGTAGTATCATCGTGTCCTTGTGCGGGAATTGTAAAGGTCTTCTCTCCTGTAGGCTCAATAGCACCACAGATAATACAGCTATATATACCAGTTCCTGTTTCCAAACAGGTAGCTTCTGCAACGATCGCACCATCAACGGTATCATCGTCTGCTGTATAGCTCGATTTAATATCATAGACCTTTTCAGACGTTTCGGGATCTACGGTATAAGAAACCGTAAAGGTTCTTACACCTGCCGAGCCGCAAAGACTACAGCTGTGATAGAAGTCCTCTGTTGTGCCTGTATCGGAATCCGGCACGGGATAATCCAATGTATGTTCTGTGAAGCTACAGCCTGTTTCCTTCTCTTCACCGAGAACGATGAGGTCGGGAATAGTATATACACCGTTATAGGCTGTTTCAAGCTTCGTCAAGCCGTACGCCATCTGGTAAGCTTTTCCGCTCTTCGACACATAGTTCGCATCGTCTGTCTTAGAAGAAACGAAACCGCCACCACGCTGGTTTGTAGGCGTACCGTACAACGAAACGAACATTGTGTTTGGCAACGTTTCCTTGGTGTACGTCTGTGTTCCAAATGCTGTATTATAAGCATTTGCAAGTTCTGTCTTGTTAAGAATTACCGTATGGTAGGTTACGTATTTGCCGGTCGAGCCATAACCCACGTTGTTACCGTTAGCTCCCGTAGCACCGGCATCGTTCTCGGTCGCAACAACGTATTTTCTTGAAATACCACCTTCGAGGATCGTTCCAAAGCCTGATGTGACCTTCGTTCCATTGTTATAAAAACCGCCAAAAGCAATATCGGCAGCTACGTTATTAGAAAGATTTATATACTGATTCGGATTGGCGGGATTAAAGCCAATTCTTATATAGACACTACCAAGTCGCTGGGTATTCATTACTTGGTCATTGATATTTGTGTAAGTACCACCCACCTCACGAATTGTAAGGAATACATAGTCGCTGTTGTATGCTACGTAGTAATCTGCTTCGGGAAGGTCAACAAAATCGGAATCGGCCTGTGCTACAACGTTTGGTGCCGTTGTCATCATTGAAGTTGCCGCACCGCCTGTTGTTAAGATAGACTTTACCTTATTTCCCTCTCCCGTTACATCAACGAGACCCTTATCGTAATCCTTAAAGGTAAGACCCTTCTTATAGTTTGCACCGTATTCAAGGTCATCGGGCTTTAAGGTATCAGCTACCTTTGCTTCACTGCCTACAATGTATGCATTTTGTCCGAGCGTGTAAAGTGCGGAATAATCAATTGCATCATCAGGCTTTTCTCCGCTTACCCAACGGAGAGGTGATGTAGTAAATATCTCATCGGAAACTGCTCCACATCTGGAACAGCTCTTATAGTACTCTGCTCCTACAACACAAGTTGCCTGCCTAATAAGATTATTAGCAACCATAAGCTCAGCAAAGTCGTGACCGAGCGCTGGTATAACAAAGGTATTTGTTTCTGTAGGATCAAGCTTGCCGCAAGTACAGCTCTTGATTCCCACACCGTCAGTCTCACAAGCAGGGGCAGTCTTTACTGCACCCTCAAGGGTTGCGTCCTCTTGGTCATAAACCAAGCCGTACATATCTGCCTTAAAGGTTCTTATACCCGAAGCACCGCACTCGGTACAACTGTGATAATAGGTATCAAGTGTGCCTTCAACACGATACTTAGTATCAGTATTGTGTGCTGTGAAGCTACAGCCGGAAATTTCCTTCTCGTCACCAACCACTATAACATCGGGAAGCAATACACAGTAGGTTGACCAAGGGCTAACATTTACAACACCCTTAGGTATTGAAACAGCACCATGTGTAAATCTAAGCTGTGTGTTAGTTGCATCATTGGTAGAATGAGAACCGCAAGCAAAGATTGTATTTGAAATTGAGAACGTATCGTCCTCAAGATTATCGACGGTATCGTTATCGTTATAAAAAGATGTACTGTAAACCGAATCCCAAGCCTTTGCAAGTTCAGCCTTGTCGAGCTCAATTGTCATATAAACAGCATATGGAGATTCTTGACCTGTCTTGTTTGCTGTAAGAGATACCGAGCCTTGTTCAACTCCGCCAACCAACTTATAAGCTGCAAATCCGGAGTTGGCAATCCACGGAGCTCCTCCGTCTTCTGTCCCTGGCCAATCTGCATGTGAGCTACTTACAATTGCTGCGGTAGGAGCAGATCTTGAAAATCCAACAGTTGTGAAAGCCGAAGCATTAGCTCCCACCTTAACAACAAGCTGTTGGGAATAATCGTCCGGATTAATTCCTATACGGAAGAAATAGTTTATGCTTTTGTAAAATTTAGTTACTTCTTCTTCAGTCCATGTTTTATGTATCACCTTAAAAGTAAGGAACAGACTATCATTATCCTGTGCAGCATAGTATACAAGGTCAGGAACTTTATTTATATTAGTCTGATCGTCAAGCGGTGCGTTATTATAGTAATCACCACCGGTTTTTGTTGACTGATAGCTACCGGCATAATGGTTGGCTACGTATTTGTTATCGGTAGGCATTGCAACCGCATTTTCAATAAGCTGTGGAACGCCCTTAGGTGCACTTGATTTCGACCACGTGAGATTGCCGTCATAATCAGAAACAGCACCTGCAACGTGTACCCCTTGCTTATACTCCGCATTATAATTTGAAACATCAGTAAAATCAATGTCCACAATACCGCTTACCCAACGGAGAGGTGAACCACTTGTTGTTCCGCCCTCGGTTGCTCCGCACTCGGTACAGTACTGACATGCGGAAATTGCGGGAGCAATACAGGTAGCTGCCTTTGCAGGTCTGTCAATATAGGCGTGAGAGCCTGTTGCCTCACACTTTGTAAAGGTCTTGTAACCTACAGTACCGCAAGTAGCACAGCTTGTATAATAATAGGAAGTACCGTTCTCATTTGTAAACCTAAGAGAATCGTTTACGTTCATCGCAAAAGTACAACCGTCAGC
>JAFVSI010000036.1 GCA_017503865.1 Clostridia bacterium
AGAGTCAGCAGACGTTGATTTACCGTAAAGCTTGATAGTACCGTCATCAGACACCTTCCAATTGACTCCCTTGTCATTAGTACCGTCTTTAACGTACGTATCGTTTACTTCGATGAAGTTTTCATCGTTACGAGTGGGCTGAAGCTTTTCACCTATATCGGTAAATCCGATAATAGCTCCACCGAGAAGAGCTCCTACAAGAACAAGAGCGATAGTCTTAAAAAGTCTTTTAGTTTTGTAATTCATAAAATTTTTCCTTTCATGTAAAAAAATTGAGCCTTGAGGAATAAATAATTATCTATTCGGCTCAAGGCTCTATGTTTTATTTTTTGATTTTTAACTGCCTTCCGTATCGACAAACTGACCGAGTTCGGCAAGTTTACCGAAACGCACAGGCACTTCTTTACGGCAGCCACGACAGATTATAAGAATAACCCCGGCACCGTATTTTACTTTGAATAGCTTTTTGCCGCAATTTGAGCAGCAAATGAAATCGTCTTTATCAGAGCTTCGATTTTCCATCGATGTCAAGCACCTTTATACAGATAACCTTTCCGGATGCAACATCAATGTAAAGCTCGATCTCACACCAAGCAAGATCATTCCAAGACTGAACAACCTTATTAGGATCGAAAACGATCTCGTCAAAGAGCTCGGTCTTAACTTTGATGTCAGAGATAGGACGACCGCCGAGAAGATTACGATAGTACATCGGATCGTCTTCTGTCAAAAGAAGATTCATAACAACATTATCGTACTTCTGCTGATTTTCCTGAATTATACCTTTTTTTCTTTCGAGATTACAAATTACATATTTCATTTTCTTTACCTTTACTCCCTTACCGGGAGTCCTTCCTTAAATACTTTCTTTTTCCGGCTCTACCGGTTTTAACTTTTCTATAATCGGCTTTAACTGCCGAGCTTTTCGTTTTCTTCGTGCCTGGTACTCTCCAGGCTCAATTTTTTGACACGTCTCTTTAAAAGAAGACGTAAGAGAATCAGACAACTTATTATTATCCGTATGGACAAAATCGTTATCATTGAGTACACAAAGAGAATCTACCAAATCACACTCAAAAGACCTCTCTTCCGTATCAAGACTTGTTAGAATACCAAGTCTTGCAACATTATTTTGAAATATACCGGCAGAACGCTTAATATCCATTCCTGCATCGTACTTTCGATAAACCTCAAAAGTACCGTCTTCAGCATAATCTATCTTGGTTCCACGTAAACGTTTCCACCAAGAACAATAGAAATCATCAGACTCATCAGCAGCAACAAACTCTTTTTTACCTTTTTTTCGGTCACGAGCAAAGCATACACAATTACCATATCCGGTCAGATAGTCAATGATCGACGGTGCATTTGCAAAAATCGTAAAAATTCTTTTTAACAATGGGTCGAATCCATTTGGCTCAATTACAAGTGATTTCTTTTTTCGTTTTCCCTTTGTAAAAGGTAACTGCTTTTTATCAAGCTCTACAAAGCCGAGCCATTCCTCAAGGCTTACATAAAATCTACGTTTTGTCTGATACTCAACGTTGACTATAAGTGTAGGCTCCGGTATATAACCGTTAATCTTCTCTTCAATAAAGCTCAAATTATTTGAATCAATATAGCACGTCTCAATAAGCTGCTTGCACTCTTCTTTAAACTTTTCGTTTGTACCAAACTCTATGTACCATTTAAGCCGACCGTATAAACAGCCGGTCCTATAGGAACGGAGCTTATAAGCTTCCTCGTAAACATATTTATCGAACCGGGAAATCATTTTCTTTTGAAACCAATATTCAATAAAAAATGCTTTATATCCCTTTTCGACAACCTCACGAGACTTATTATACATACGAAAAAAAATGTTGTTAGAAGACCTTCTACCAAGATTGAGCGTATCTATTGTAAAATCATCACTCGTGTCACCGAACTCGTTCCACTTACGTAAAGATGATTTTAAATGCTTACGCAAATATTCATACTTAAGCTTACTTTGAAGGTTATGGATCAAATTTGTGTGAAATGCGTAGTCTATTCGGTTTTCCCGAACATCCAAAGGGACCAGTTTAAAAGGCTTCAAAAAATCTCTTAGAAAAGATAATGACTGTTCACAAGCTTTTTTTATTCCTTCAAGCACCAAGAATCGAGAACGTACTTGTATTACGATTCTCGGTGTATCTTTATTTGGCAGCTTAGAAGCTATAAAAATATCAAAGCACTCGTTTTGAGATAAACAAAACTCATAAAAGGAAAAAACCTTATCGGCAAAATCCATTCCAGCCAAACCTTCAATAAGACCACCATTACGGCGTACCTCAAGCTTCATAGCTCGAAGAGTATCTAAAAAAGCAAGAAGATTATTAGGAAGAAGCTCCGGAGAGTCTTGTATATCCATAATATCATCAGGCTCATTTAAATAAACCGCATAGTAAAACGTGTCAATGTGATGACAGGTCTTTTTTTCAACATACCCAAAATAATGACTCAACTGATCCTCTGTAAATTCTTTAACGATTTTACATCGTTCTATATATTTTGAAATCATTATTTATTCATTTTACACAATGTCCCCAACAGGCAATTTGGGGACACGTTAAAAAGCCTTTCGAACCTTGTAAATACTACGTTTTTTATTTTTTATCTTGGGGGCGTATTACAAGTCCGCCCCACCAACCGAATTTTGAGAAATTCGGCAAAAACTTTGTGGAAAACTAACAAAAAGTAGGAGAACGGCACTTGTGCTGTGGAAAACTCATTTCTGCAACTCCTTTCTGAGCTCTTCGAGCTCTCTTCGTATATCGCAATACATATCATACAACTTCATCCAGGCATCAAAGGAGATCCTAGTGCCGGGATCTGCACGGACGAAGGACAAGACACAGAAGCCTTCTTTGCAGTACCGGGGATCCCGGAAAACGTGTGTGATACATAATCGAACAGAATTACCGGTGAGCTTGTCCTCGTCATATTCATGAAGCACGAGAACATCACCAACTGTATAAGGACGGTCGTCGACGCGGACCTCAGCTGTTTTAATGCCGGCACACACATCCTTGAAAAAAGGAGTGAGGCATTTCACGTTGTGAACAAACGGCATCATTTTTTGAAACCTACAAGCTGAAGCATTCTATCGTCAGCTTCTTCGCCGGATGCGGCGGTATCAACTATGTGCGCTGCAGCTCTCGTAGCAAACAGCATAAAAAATAGGTAAGCCAGGAAAACTAAAATTTTGTATTTCATAATTTTACTACCTCACTTTCATCTGCGGCCTTATCAGATGATTTCGGCCAGGTTATATTACGGAACTGAAGCTCTCCTACTTCAAAATGCGGAAAGATCTCAATTCCTTTAATATCAGAACACTCGACAACAGCGAAATTCTCGTCACTAGCTTCCCAAAACTTGTTTGTACAAGTATCGCAAAGCTTAACGTCGACGAGCATTCTGGTATAATTCTCACCCTTGTCATCAAAAAGACGACAAGGTATCTTGACGTTCGCAAGATGCTGCGAGCTGATCATTATCCTTTTACAACAATCGCAGAAAAAAGTGGGATCCTTTTTAACTACTCCCATTACTTATCACCTTCCTTTACTTTGTCACGGTCGGTGAAAAGGGGATGAGTACCGTCAAGAAGCTGTTTTTCAGTATCAGACAACTCAAATCCAAGCTCACAAAGAACGTCAATGAAACGTTTAATATAATCATTCTTTTTAAACTTAGGAAATTTGTCTTCATAGCCGGTATAAAAATCATCACCTACATTGTCTCTCGACATACAGTGAATAAACTTAGGAAGATAAACGTATGAAGTCGATGCCGGAGCCATAACCTTTGAAAGTATTAAATCAAAGTCAATTGCTCCATACTGTTTGATAACTTCCTTGCCGAAATACTCGACAAGCAATTTTTCGGACATGTCTTTGTACTTGTCAGTTAAACAATTTGATAATGCAGCGGTAGCAAGCCTAAGAATAAGAGCTTGATTACTCTTGCCTACAACAAGATTTTTAACAAATTCTTTTCGATGTAAAAAAGCCGTTTCATAAAGAGATTTTAGTTCGTTGGTCGTTTCTTTAATATAACGTTCACGCTCAATCTGCTTATCAGACTTTTTCACTTTCTCTTTCTTTTTTGCTTCTGTATAAACGGAAACAACTGAATAGCCATCGTAAGAATAATAAAGCTTCTCACGTTTACCATTGACAGTGATTTTATCACCAATAGAATAATCTTCAAGTCGAATAGTTTTCAACCATTCGTATTCAGAAGAATATCTATCAGATCTCTTTTCAAATTCTTGAGCACCAAGAGCCTTAAGAGATTTTTCAACGTGTGGTAATTTCTCTTTGTTTTCCTGATCACGAATGGCACTCGTGTATGAATACTCAAAATTACTTGTGCCTATTTTAGATAGCAATTCGTTTCTAACCTTCTTACTCTTAATAGAAGAAAGTTTGTCAACGTCACAAATAGAAATTTGACGTGCTTCATCAGAAGAAATCTCTTTAAGCTTCTTCTGGTCGAGCTCGGCCATCTTTAACCTTCGGCGAACAGTGGAATTTGAAAAGCCGGTAAGGGCTGCTATGCTTTCAGGAGTTTCGCCGAGGTCTATCATCATTTGAAAGCCCTGGGCCTGCTCATATACCGTAAGCTCTGAACGTTGAATGTTCTCGAGCAACATTGTTGCTACCTGTTCATTTTCGGTCATTTCCTCAATTACACAAGGAAGGACCTCGAGCCCGGCAAGTTGAGCTGCAGCGTGTCTGCGGTGGCCGATAACTATCTTATACGTATCATCAGACTCACCTGGAACAACAGTTAAATTCTGCATCACACCTTTTGCCTTAATACTGTCGGCAAGCTCGGTAAGATCTCCGAGATTTTTACGAGGGTTCTTAGGGTGGGGAATCAGTTTTTCAACTGATAAAAATACAAGTTCTTTGCTCATTTTTTATCTCCTAACACGTTTTCAAAATTAGATAACAAGTGTCCGAGCTTCCCGGACAAATACGGTGGCAAGTCACAATAGGAAAGCATAAAACGAAGATTTTCACGATACGTTATAACTTCATCGAGAGAAAAATAAATAGCAAACTCTATTTTTGATTTAAGGACACCACCGTCATCAAATAAACGTTCAAATGTCGCCTTAGGATTCGACGGAATAGGGAGCCAATGAGTAACGTTATAAAACTCACCTTCAATTTCGTCATACCATACGGCGACGTCAGCATGAAAGCTTAAGACACAAGGTGCTTCAGCATTTCTTATATAAACGAGATAATCACCGTCTTTCTCCGGGAGAATTTTATTTACATCATTCCACATTTAAGATACCTCCACAACAGTAGGACCAGCTACAGCATAAGCTTTTTGACCTGAAAGTAAAACTTCATTATCATACTGATAATAAGCGTTCAAAGCATCTTCCATTGAAGAATAATCAAGCTCAAAAGGTTGTTCATCTTCTTGGTCTTCTTCAAAGTTAGACCAAATGGTTAAACGATACACTAACATAATTACAGCACCCCCGGATTAAGAGGATAAGGCTGCCAATGAGTGACACTGCGGCTCTCGCTCTCTCCTAACCAACGTGGCATCAAATAGCCACCTGTATGCGTTGTGCCGGGGAAGAATACTCCCTGGCCAATCTCACCATCGTCCCAAAGGACTATATAATGTCCCTGGTCTTCAGGGAGCTCGTCCTGGACCGAAATCCAGCCTTTACTTTGTTTCTTTGGCATTTTTATAAATTCCTTTCTAAAATATTGAATTTTTGTCGAGATAGTGTTAAAATAAAATAAAAACGGAGGTAAAATATGATAAATTTTGAAAAATCATTTACAGTTATTATCAGTAACTACATTCCCGACAAAGAAAGAGATAAAATTATTAAAAATAATAATGTAATCTCTTTTAATAACACAAATAGTGTCGAACTTGCTCTTGCAGGAGCGTACGTTGCGTATCTTGAAAGTCAAGGTGTTAAATTAACACAAGACGAATTTGACTACCTTTCTGAAAAAATTGAAAAATCTCTTAAAAGATACAAAAAAAATACAAAAAACAAAGATATAATCAAGTAACTTTAAATTCAACGTAAATAAGTAATTTTTTCTTTTTTGACTTATTCAAATCAATTGAACAATGATAATGATTCTCAGCACCCTTTATAGGACGTCCTGAAATAGACCAATTAGGATCATAATACTGTGAAACCACTTCTAAAATTCCTTGATTTATAGCAGTTCGAAATTCTACTTGAATATCTTCGTCAGACATTGTATAAATACGTTTCTTTTTAGTCTCCGGCTCACACCCGGAGGCTTTTTCATTTAGCAAATTTCTAACAATATCCTTTTGCTCAAAATACTTTTTGCGTTGCTCCTGAAGAGCTCTGGCAATATCACACTCCTCGCAGCCGTTCTTGGCATCAGGGCACGTCTCGTGCCGAGGACACATATTACAGATCATCTTTTTTACCTCGTTTCTCTAACTTGTGTGTAATATAATTTTCCATAAAATAATATGCCTCAAGTGTATGGCTAAGCTTATCCATAACAAAACATAAAAACAATACTAAACAAAAGAACAATGCTATAAGAGCATAGATTAAAATAAAAATTAAAAAAATATTTAAAAATTCCATATTTAAACTCCTAACTTACCATCCACCTTGCAAGAGCAGGGATGGGAATTATAATTCGTTTTTTACCTATAAGCTTTGAAGGTAAAGGATTTTTTGAATCTTCAATTGCATCATAAATAGTCTTATAATTAAGACCGCTTATTTCTGCAAACTCAGAAACACCTATAAATACTCGACCGGGAAATAAATCCTCAAGATATTCAAGTGCTTCACGATAACCTTGAAATTCCATTAAATCACCTAACCTTTAAGAAGGTCGTCAACCGTACAGCCTAAATATTCTGAAATATCAACAAGAATCTTTACAGAAGGAATCTTGTCACCGGTTATGATTTTCGTTACCATACCGGGAGAACAACCACAGGCAGCAGCAAGATCACTTTGTTTTACTCGCTGTTTACAAACTTTTTCGTAAACGTTTTGAGCAATATTATTTTCACTTCTTGCCATAGAATACAAACTCCTTTCCACAAGTCAAAATCTTGACTTATTCAACAAATTATGATATTATGTAATTAGTTGACCAACTTGATAATATTATAACTCACAAAACTCACATTGTCAAGAAAAATGATGTAAGTTTTTTAACTTTGTGAAAAATGTACAAGGTGAGTTTGTGTAGTTTGTGCAAAAAGGAGAAAAAATGTTTAAAAAAATTTTTGTAGACCTTTGTATTAAAAAAAATGAAGCACCTACATCAGTTCTTAAAAAATTAGGGCTTACCAACGCTACCTATTCAAAATGGACAGAAACATCAATACCAAGAGAAACAACATTAAAAAAAATATCAGATTACTTCGGTGTTTCAATTGAATACCTAAAAGGCGAAGAAAAAGCGTCCGAGCAGCAGCCGAACGCAATAGTATTAAACAATGAAAATATATATATTATTCCGGTATATGAAACAGTCTCCGCCGGATTCGGAGCAATACCCGAAAATAATATTATAGACTACACACCGGTTTACATTCACTCAAAAAGCGAAGCTGAAAACACAATTTGCATAAAAGCAAAAGGTGACAGTATGGAACCAGAAATATTTGACGGAGACATCCTTCAGGTTTACAAAACCGAAAGTATAAACAGTGATTCAATAGGTATAGCTCTCGTGGATGGCGAAGATGCTTACGTTAAAAAAATCGTTTATGGTTACGGTTGGATCGAGCTACGGTCCTTAAACTCGAAATATCAAACAATGAGATTCGAAAAAGAAGAAACACTCCGAGTCAGGATCCTCGGTCAAGTAAAAAAAATCATAAGAAATGTTTGAGGTTAAAAAATGAATATATGCAAAATTTGCGGACAACCTTGCGGTATATATGATATATGCAGAGAATGTCAAAAAGATTTAGAATCAAGTAAAATTAGCATTTGTAATTTATGTGGCTCATATTACATAAACGAAAAAGGTTGCAACTGCAATAAGAGCGATAAAACAAACACTTCAAAAAAAGAAGAAGATAATACAAAAAAACAAGAACAAAATATAAATGTTGAAGTAAATACAACTGAAGACAACGAAGGATGTATGTCTTGGTTTGGTAAAGGCTTTGGCGGTGGTTGTGGTTGTTTAGTAGCAATAATATTAGGACTAATAATATTGGGAGCAATAGGTATATCTCAATTTCAAAATATATTTTAGAAAACTTTAACTCAGAACCCTAGAACAGAGTAAAAAATAACATTAAAATAAAAAAAGAAAGGCAGTCGCATTTCAAAGTGACGTAATATAAAATGACTATTGAAACTATAAGCAATAAAATTGATAATCTTGACTATACATTAAAAGAAATGATTACAGCTATAAACAAGGCTAACCAAACAACTATTACATACGTTATTATTGCTTTAATAGCAATAACAGTTGCAGTAATAATTTCACAAATTTTTTTCGTTAAATATCTCAAAAAATTACAAAAACAAATAGTAGAACAAAAAATAGAAATTGAAAAGCTAAAAGAAGAAGGGCAGCAAAAATGATAATAATTTACATAATATCTCTCCTTATTCTTATCGCTATACCTTGCTCTTTATATTTTGAAAAATTGGGTGATTTTTTTTCAAAAATAAAAAAGCTGTTTATAAAACTTACAGATAAAATTAAACAAAAACAAGAAAAAGAAAAACAATATAGAAAAAGACTTTATGAAGATGAAATAAATAATCTTAAAAACCAAATATGTGAATTAGAAAAAGAACATAAAAAAGAAATTGAAGAACTTTTATTAAAAACAAATGTAGAAAAACAACATTTAATAAAACTACTCGAAAAAAATGATAAATATTGTCAAGAAATAATTAAAAATAAGAAATCAAATGAATCTGAAAAAGACATTGAAATAAACGATTTAAAACAAGAAATAGAAATATTAAAAAAAGTTAAAAACGATTCTAACCAAGAAAAAAACTATTGGGAAAAAGGTAAAAGATTCAAATGTAGAGATGGTGAAAAAGTACGTTCTAAATCAGAACGAGATATAGATGATTTTCTCTATCTAAATAGAATATGGCATATTTACGAGAGCGAATATCAACATCCTCTCTCAAAACAACTTTCGAGACCTGATTTTTATCTTCCCGATTATAACCTATATATAGAATATTTCGGAATGAAAACTCCTGAATATTTGAAAAAAAGGGAAGAAAAAATAAAAATGTATAATTCTGACGATTCAATAAATTTCGAATATTTAACCTATGAAGATGATAAGGTGATATACGAAAAATTAAAAAAGATTTGCATTAAATATTCAATTCCTATGAAAAAATAAAGAAAATAAAATGAAAAAAATAACATTTTTAATTCTTACAGTCGTAATTTTAACAACGTTAATTTCTTGTACAAATTCAAATAATATTGATTTTGACGAGATTGTAAAAGACAGACCGATAATTGTTGATGAAACACAACCGTCAATCTATACAATATCTTTTCAAACTAACGGCGGTACCCAAATAGAACCTATTGAAAGAGAAACGTTGAGCATAACACCATACACAACTAGAGAAGGATACGACTTTAAAGGATGGTACTTAGATTCAGCTCTGACACAAGAAGCTGTTTTCCCGATGAATATAACAGAAAATATAGTTCTATATGCAAAATGGGAAGTAAAAAAATATACGGTTGCTTTCATATCTAACGGTGGAACACCCGTAAACAGAATAACAACCGATATTTTGCAACAAGCTCCTACAATTACAAAAGACGGATACGCATTTGAAGGTTGGTACACAGATTCAACACTAACAAATAAAGTTATTTTTCCTTTATATCTAAGTAAAAATACAACTTTATATGCGAAATGGCTACAAAAAGTTGAAACAATAGCCTTTGATGATGTAAAAATAAAAGATGCTTCGGGATATTCAAATAGTAAAAAAATAAACGTTACTTCAAAAAGCTTAAACCTTGAAGAGCTTGCAGCACAAGGTTACTATATGACAATAACGATATCTTATGACGTTGAATACAATAAAGATTACAATGTACCATTAGATATCGGATATATGGGAGCTCCGAAACACGAAATATATCTTTATAGAAATAATGGAATAGTCATAGAAGAAGAGGATATAAAAACTCCTTCATCAGACACTCACAAAACAATTACATATACTGAAAAAATCAGCAATATGAAAGATGTAAAATTTTATTTTATGGTTTCAACAAATAATATTCAAAACATTATATACTTTAAAAATATAACTGTTACTTATCAATGCACAAAATAAAAGGAAAGGATGCTCAATTATGAAACAAAGAGCAGACGGTAGATGGCTAAAGGTAAAAAGAATTAACGGAAAAAATATTTGCTTTTACTCAAAAGCAAAAACAGAAAAGGCAGCACTTCGAGACATTGAAAGGCAAATGCTCGAGTTTACGGAAAACTTAACAAGAAATAAAAAATTTGAAGAAATCGCTGAAGCTTGGAAAGAAGAACATCAAGAGAACGTTAGCTTTAAGACCTGGCAAGGATATAGTGCTCACTATAACAGAGCTATTGCAGAATTTTACGGTCACAATATAAACGATATAGCTATTCCCGACGTGCAAAACTATATAAATAGTCTTGCAAAAAAGAAATATGCCTTTAAGACAGTAAAATCAGCCTTAAACGTTCTTTCACTAATATTTGACTTTGCTATAATAGAAAAGCAAATATCTATCAATCCCTGTAAGTACGTTAAGATTCCTCAAGGACTTGAACGAAAGGAAAGGGAACTGCCAAAAGAAGATGAAATCCAAAAAGTAATAAACGGTCTAAATTGCCATTTTGGAGAATTTGCTTATTTACTTCTCCACACAGGACTTAGAAGGGGAGAAGCTCTTGCACTGCACTCTGACAATATCGATTATGAAAACAAAGTAATAAACGTTAAGCAATCGGTATATTTTAAGCATAACAAGGCAGAGCTAAAAGAACCCAAAACACAGGCAGGATATAGACAAGTGTTTTTACTCGATTGCTTAATACCTATTCTTAAAAATAAAAAAGGATATATCTTCGGTGGAGAGCAACCTCTATCAGAACAAGCTTTCCGTTGGCATTGGAAACGTTATTCGAAAGAAAGCGGTGTAACAATTACACCTCATCAGCTACGTCACGGTTATGCTACTGTTCTTTACGAAAACGGTATAAGCCAAAAGACAGCACAAAAGCTCCTGGGACATTCAAGCTATCAGACAACAGCCGATATATATACTCACATTAGTCAAAGCAAAATGCAAAGCGATTTTGAAAAATTAAATAATTGGTCAAAAGAAGGTCAAAAGACCGAAAACCCTTGATAAATCAGGATTTTATAAAAGCTCATAACCCGGAGGTCGTGAGGTTCAAATCCCACCTCCGCAACCATATTGTGCATCCTTAATGGATGCCACCCCAAAAAACCCAGATGTCGTAAGGCTTCTGGGCTTTTTTGTACCCATTTTTCATAGTGCGATTTTAATAGATGCCAAACGCCAAAAACGCCGTGTGGATGGGATTTGAACTTAAATAATCGACTTTTTAGGGGAGTTTGTGTGATTTTTCAATCGCACAAGCTCCCCTTTTTTCGTTTATTTAAAAAAAATATTTGTAAACTATTTATGTCTAAAATACGGCTTTTCCTACACCCATTTTTTTCATTTGTCAACCCCTTTTTTAAAAAAATTATCCACAGCCAATAATTCATGCCACTAATTTTGTACAATCTGCACAAAGTGCAGGCTTGCATTTAGCTAAATCGCCGTTTTTTAGACCACCCTATTGACAAATACGAATAATTAATGTAAAATATGATTGGATTAAATATATTGCAATTTTATTGGAGTGTTACCGTATGGGCATAACCAACTTTTTGCACCTCTGTATATCTTTCGGCACGGGTGCTTAAGGTTGGCTTTTTTATTTTCAGGATTGGGGGACAAATATGAAAGTTATAAAAGCCATCAACAATAATAATCTTTGTGTTTTGGACGAGCACGGAAAAGAACAGATTGTTTCTGGGAGAGGCATCGGTTTCGGAAAAAAATACGGCGACGATGTAGATGAATCCTTGATTCA
>JAFVSI010000037.1 GCA_017503865.1 Clostridia bacterium
GGATTGGGAAAAGTGGTTTAAAAGTTTTTGCGTCTCTTTTTTCAAAAAGAGACCGCAATCCAACGCGCGTAGCGTTGGTCGCTCGTCGCAACGAGCGAAACTCCCCTATCGTTCGAAACGCCACGAAGGGTGAATTTCGCCTGAGGCGAAAGAGGGGAACACACACGAGGGGGTTCCCCTTGATAAACGCAAACTAACTAAATCGTTTGCCGCTTTTCTTTGCGGAAAGAGGCACAAAGAAAAGCTAAGCAAAAGAAAGTGCCGGTTTCACGAGGCTCTGCCTCGAGCTCCGCGAGCTTTTGAAAAAGCTCGACCAAAACTTTTTAATCCTTTTTTCACCCCGTTCGACAAATACCAATTTGCCAACAATCTAAACGTGCAAAATTAGTTAGTTTACTAACTAATTATATCGAAAAGGCAAATGATTGTCAATAATTTTTTGCCCGATATAACAATTTTTTGCTGAATTTTTAAAAAAGCCGAAAAAGGCTGTAAGATAAAAAATTCTTTTTCAAAAAAAGAAAGAATTTTACATAAAACATCAATATTGTTACTTATGAAAGCCGCCTATTTGCAAAAGATAATATTGCGAATTCGCAAAAATTTAAAATGAATTTTTCGCGGTAGAGGGCTGCTTTAAAAGCTTTTTCCCGCATAATAAAACACAAACAAAAAAGGAAAACAGATATGACGAGAAAGATAGTTAAGGGCGTAGGGCTCTCGCTTGTCTCACTTATACTCTTTTGCTCGGTCATCTTCGGTGCGTACAGCATAGCAATTCCCGAAAAGACCTTTGCGGCAAGTGCCGACGGGGCGATAGGAGTTCCGTTTGTAAGCTGTGCCGCAACTCTTACGGGCGAAGAAGGAATATACAAGGTCGATTGCAGACTGTTCGGTATGATTCCGATAAAGACGGTGACGTGTGCTACGTATAAGGATACAAAGCTCTATCCCGGCGGAATGCCGTTTGGCATAAAGTTTGCCACCGATGGCGTAATGGTGGTAGGCTTTTGCGACGTGGTAGGCGAGGGACAAATAAAGAATCCCGCAAACGAGGCGGGACTTAAACAAAACGATTTGATAAAAAGCATCAACGGCACGGCTATAACGAGCGTGGCGGAGCTTTCGGAGATAGTCGAAAAATCAGCGGGTAAGCCGCTATCGCTCGAGTACGAGAGGGCGGGGAAGAAGTATACGACAACACTCACCCCCGCATATTCGAGTGCCGAGGGAAAATATAAGACGGGTGCGTACGTCAAGGACGGTGGAGCAGGAATCGGAACGGTCACCTTTATTGACCCCGAGAATTATTCCTTCGGCGGACTCGGGCACGGAGTTTGCGACACCTCGAGCGGAAAGCTCGTGCCTATGAAACGCGGCTCGGTGACTGACGTAACTATAAGCGGAGTCGTTCGCGGAGAGGCGGGAAAGCCGGGTGAGGTCAAGGGATATTTTTCCTCGGGCAAGACAGGCAGCCTTCTTAAAAACAGCGACTGCGGAGTTTTCGGTGTCTTTGCCGAGGCACCCGATAACGCTCCCTGCGAGCCGATGCCTATAGGTCTTCGCGACGAGCTTCGCGAGGGCGAGGCGTATATTTACTGCACGCTCGACTCTGCAAAAATCGGCAAATACAGGGTGCAGATAAGCTCGATAGACAAAAAGGCGAGCGGAAATAAGTGCTTTACAGTCAAGGTCACCGATAAGGCTCTTCTTGAAAAAACAGGCGGAATCGTGCAGGGAATGAGCGGCTCCCCGATAATCCAAAACGGCAAAATCGTCGGTGCGGTAACCCACGTCTTAATCAACGATCCCACAACGGGGTACGGAATTTTTATTGAGAATATGCTAAATCAAATGAGCGACTTGGCGGCGTAAAACAAAGGCAATATCTCGTCCGAGATATTGCCTTTTCGTATAAGTATTGTCAAAGCTTAAAATAATTTGCCACCAGAACCTTAAGGTTGTTTGATTTCTCTCTGCCGTCACTGTAATAAAGAACCACGTCAAATTTTTTGGAAAACTCTTTTACACTACCGCAGTTTTCACAGGTACACGTGATATGCACGTTTGCGACGTCTTTTTCAACGACCTGTGCATTTTGAGAATTTGAACTGTGAGGAACACTCACTGTACTGATGTCTGTCGTTTCCCAAGAAACACATCTATCGTAATAAAATCTTGTTCCGCATTCAGAACAGAAATTTTTCTTGTTTTGCGATCTCCATTTTATTCTCATAAAGAGAATGATAAAAGCGGCGATAACCGCCCAACCAAGGCCTATAAAGATGTGAAATAACGAAAACAAAACGACAAAGACACCAAAAATAATAGCTACGAAGATGCACATCTTGTTGGTCTTATCGTTAGCTTCCTCTATTGTTTGAGGATCGCTTTTTAAAACCTTTAAAAACCCTTTTTTCTCTTTTTTTGCCCCATTTTCAGCATTTACTTGGTCTTTTTTACTCATTTTTTTCTCCTTTTTAATGAATTTAATGAAAAAATACATAGCTCTGGGCTATTTATAGTCTAATAGTATCATATATAGCCCACTTTGTCAAGAGTTTTGGGCTATAATTAGACCAAATATTTTATAGGAGAACAAAAATGGACATCTATACGACGGTAAAAAACAGGATTTTACATCTCTTGGGGGAGAAAAATATGTCTATTCATAAGTTGGCTATGGAGTCGGCAGTTGCCCCGTCATCTATAAAAAATATTCTATACGGAAAGAGTCAGAATCCGGGCATCGTAACTTTGAAGATGCTGTGTGACGGATTTGGAATTACCCTTGTCGAGTTTTTCGACACCGAGGAGTTTAGAAATTTAGAGCAGGAAATCAAATAAAAAAGGCAATATCTCGTCCGAGATATTGCCTTTAGTTCTTTTAAACGTCAAACAAATTACCCCAAGGGGTAGAAACCTTCGGTTTGCAAAATTTACCGAATCAATCCGAGGCAAACATTGATTTTTTCCTTCGGTTATGCTATAATTATGGAAAAGAGTGAAAGGAAGGTATGAAAAATGCTTAAACGGATATTATCGGTTGCACTTGTTATTATACTCGCGTTTTCGCTTTGCGTGGCGTCTTATGCTGAGGTTGAGCCCGAGGGCGAGGTGCTTACCGTTCTATTTACGCACGATCTGCACTCGCATCTTCTTCCCGCTGCAAACGAGGTTGGCGGCGGCGAATACGGCGGATATGCCCGTCTTATGACGGCAATAAATTCTTACAGGGCGGTCGACCCCGACGCACTTCTCGTTGACGGCGGAGACTTCTCGATGGGCTCTCTTTTCCAGACAGCCTACCCGACCTCTGCCATCGAGCTTCGTATGATGGGGGCTATGGGATACGACGTTACCACCTTCGGTAATCACGAATACGATTACTTGCAGGCAGGACTAAAGTCGATGCTTAATGCCGCAGTCGACAGCGGCGACAGACTCCCCGAGCTTGTTTGTGCGAACTATCTGCCCCCGAGAGAGGGAGAAGAGGGATACGACGCAGAAATGTGGGCGGCATTTGAAAAATACGGAGTCAAGAAGTACACTATCATCGAAAAGAACGGCACGTACTATGCGATTTTCGGCATTTTCGGCGTTGACGCTGACGACTGTGCCCCGAACTCGGGAATGGTCTTTGAGGACCCCGTGAGCGTCGCACAAGAGACGCTTGACGCGGCTGTCAGCGAGTGCGAGACGAAGTACGGCAAGCACCCTGTTGTTATCTGTCTGTCGCACAGCGGAACAGAGGACAACGGCAAGGGCGAGGACTATGACCTTGCAAAGAAGGTCGACGGAATTGACGTCATAGTCTCGGGACACACTCACACAACCCTTGAAAAGCCCATTTTAGTTAATGATACCTACATTGTTTCATCTGCCGAGTACGGCAAAAATCTTGGCGTGATTCAGTTCCGCTTTGACGGAGAGGGAATCTCGCTCTATGATTACGAGCTCGTTCCAATAAACGAAAATATGGAGAGCGACGAGACTATTGCCGCACTTGTCGAGAGCTACAAGGGAGACGTTGAGAGGGATTATCTCTCGAAATACGGCTACACCTTTGACCAGGTTCTCGTGAATAACAAGTACGTTTTCGACACGGTCGACGAGGTTTACGACACACAGCACGAGTCCACCCTTTGCAATATTTTCTCTGACGCATACAAGCGTGCGGTCGAGAACGTGACGGGCAAGAAGGTTGACGTTGCCATCACGGCGGCGGGCGTTATTCGCGGCAGCTTGCCGCAGGGTGACGTCACCGTTTCCGACGTATTCAATGCCGCCTCGCTTGGAGTTGGCACCGAGGGTGAGCTTATAGGAATATATCTTACGGGAAAGGACCTCAAAAACGCCATCGAGCTTGACGCATCGGTTCAGCCTCTTATGACCTCGGCACAGCTCTTTATGTCGGGCGTTGAGTATTCCTTCAACACGAGCCGTATGATATTCAACAAGGTCGATTACGCAATGCTTCGTGAAGATGACAAGGATATCCTCACCGAAATCAATGACGAAAAGCTCTATTTCGTGGTTGCGGGAATGTATATGGGACAGATGCTCGGCTCGGCAGAGGAGACCTCGATGGGTATTCTCACCATAACCCCGAGAGACGAGGCGGGCAATCCTATTGCGGTAGAAGATCTAGGGAATTACGTTGTGAAGGACGAGAACGGCAATCCTCTCAAGGAGTGGTACGCAATTGCCGACTACCTTGACAGTATGGGCGGCGAGATTTACGCAAAATATGCAAATCCCGACGGACGAAAGGTCGTCTATTCCAGCCTAAATCCCGTAAAGCTGCTCAGAAACGCAAACATATTTACCTATATTGCAATACTTCTTATCCTTCTTGTGATAGCGGGAATAGTTTTCCTCACAAGAGCTATTATAAGAAAGAAAAAGAGAAAGAACGCATAAATAAAAGGGCAGAGAAGAAATTTCTTCTCTGCCCTTATTGTTTTTAAATCAAAACGAGCAAAAGGAACAGTGCCGCAGATACGATCCACAGTGCCGCACAGGCTGACACTGCATAAAAGCATTTTGAGAGCCTCTTTGCCCTTGCAAATACTATTCCGAATATAAGCAGTACGGCGGGAATGGCAATTCCCACGATAAAGCTCATTACAAAAAAGGATATGATAGCTGCCGTTCTGTTGACTCCGAGTGGCTCAACGTAATCGTTAAAGTTGTAAACGGGGTTGCCGTAAACGTCACAAAAACCGTTAAGCACGTCTTCCTCGTAAATTGTTTGGTGTCTTCTCGGCACCATATCGGAAATTGCGGTGTCGATGCTCTTAAGACGGCTTCTGTCGGTTATTTCAAACGCCATTACGCTTCCCGATCTGTACGAAAAATATCCGTCGGCGTCAAAATAATTGTTGGGTAGGTCGTCAAAGCAAACGTAATAGTGCTTGCCGTCGGGGAAAACGTAGATGGCTCCGTGCTGATATGCCTTCGTTTCGGTCGCATCGTGTGCCGTTATTTCATATATTTTTGACTGCCCAAGCACGCTCACGTCAACGCTTTTGAGTCCCGTGCCCTTGTTATATGCACTGTCAAGATATTTTACGAGCTCTTTCTCTAACACCGTATAGCTTATGCCATAGTCCTCAAGGTAGTAGATGCAATCGCTTCCGTCAAGGAAGGCGTCGAGTATTTTCTTGCCCTCTTCGTCAACGAATATCGAGCTGTAGCCGTTACCCGTCCTTACCGACACGATGTGAGGATATGCCGAATCTCCGTAGACCTCGCAGTAGGTGTTTTCGTAATAAGCACCGTTTTTGAAAATAAAGATGCTGTCGGCGTCTCCGTAAAAGGCACCGTTAGCGTAATAACGCTCATAGCGTTTGTTGTCGCCTATAAGGTATTCGAGATTTTTGTCGAGTCTCCATTCGATAGGCTCGTATTCTTCCTCTTTTGCCCCCGCCACGAGAGCAAAGGTCGAAAAGAGCATCAAAAGGCAGAGGGTAAGTGAAAATATTTTGATAAAATTATTTTTCTTCATAACCGTGTCCCCCTTATGCCAAGTTCAGCTTGCGGTCAAGCAGATATTGAGTTGCCGAATATACAAGAGTCGATATGACCGCAAATATCGAAATGATTACGAGAACTAAAAGAGCGATTACAGCATAAGCTTGCCCTTCGGTCGCATTTTCCATAAGTATAGACAAGCCGTCCGACATAAAGTTTGCGAAAAGGAAAGCAACTATCTGAGTCGCCGTAGTGAGTGCCGAGGTGAAGGCGTAGTAGATAGCGATTGAGACTATAAGCTTTGCCTTTTTCACAAGCACCGAGCCAACGGTTATGCAGAAGTGAACGAGGAATATCGAGAACATAAGTCCCACAAAGGCTATTAAAAGCACTTCAAAGGCGTAAACGATAAGCCAAGCACCGATGCTCGACCACAAGTTCGCGATAAGCTTGCCAACTACCTCAAACGGTGTAAAATTAATTAATTCACCGTGCTCGGGGGGATAGACGAAGAGTACGAACAAAAGGAATGAAATTGCCGTCAGTATTGAGTGAGCGATGAGCCATATTGACGCATTTAAGGTCTTTGATAGCAACAGAGTGCTTCTCTTTACGGGTAACGTAAAGGTGAGATAGCCCTCGTCGGTAAAGAAATGCCTGAAAAATCTGACGAACACGAGTATCATCGTAAACACGTACGAGATAGGTATCGCGATAACGCAGAATATTCCCGCTATAAGCGCGAGCGTTGAGATAAGATCGAGGAAAATACTCTCAACGTTTGACTCGGATATCGCAATAAAAGTTCTTATAAGAAATGAGCCGACGATTGCCGCCGCCACAGAAACGACAGCACCTATCCACCAAAGGCCCGATACAGCCTTCATATCGTATTTCAAAAGCTTCTTTAACATACGAACACCTCCCTGAAGAGCTCGTCAAGCGATTTTCCGTGCTCCTCGCGAACCTCGTCCGCACTGCCCGACATAAGTATCTCTCCGCCCCGTCCCATAAAGACGAAATTGTCAAGAATAGGCTCAATATCGTGTATCAAGTGCGTTGTTATAATTATCGATGCCTCGGGGTTGTAGTTACCTATAATGGTTTTGAGAATATAGTCTCTTGCCGCAGGGTCAACTCCCGCAATAGGCTCGTCAAGAAGATAGAGCTTTGCCTTTCGAGCCATTACCATAATGAGCTGGACCTTCTCCTTCGTACCCTTTGAAAGAGTTTTGAGCTTTGATTTCGTGTCTATTCCGAGATCCCTCATCATACCTCTTGCGGCTAAGGCATCAAAGTCGCCGTAAAAATCCGAAAAATATTCGATAAGCTCCTCGACCTGCATTCCGCCCGTAAAATAGGTACGCTCGGGAAGGTAGGAAACGTAGGCGTTTGTCGTGTCGCTTCGCGGCTCGCCGCATACGTATATCTCTCCGCTGTCGGGAACGAGAAGTCCCGAGATAAGCTTCATAAAGGTCGACTTTCCGCAGCCGTTAGGGCCAAGAAGTCCGATTATTTTTCCGCTCGGCAAATCGACGTTCATATTTTTAAGAACGGGATTTTTGTAGCTCTTGCAAAGATTTTTGCAAGTCAAAACGTAATTACTCATAAACACCTACCTCCTTGATGTAGTCAATAAGCTCTCCGTGCGATATGCCGAGAGCCTCTGCTTCAAGACAGAATTTTTTAACCGTGTCGAAGCATATCTTCTTTTTTGCGTTGTTTATGACCTCGGTGTCCGAGGTGACGAATCTGCCAACGGTCGTGCGTGTGACAAGTAACCCTTCGCCTTCAAGAAGAGCAAGAGCTCTCTGCATAGTGTTGGGGTTTACCGCCGCATCGAACGCAAGATTTCTCACCGTTGGAATTTGCGTGTCGGGCAAATATACACCGTTTACAATATCCCGACGAAGCTTGTCGGCAATCTGTATAAAGACCGCCTGTGTGCCATTAAATTGCCAAGACATTTTCTTCTCCTTTTCGTTGTGTTATTTCACTAATACAATGATACAAGACTTTCGAGCATATGTCAATACGTCGGAAAATATTTTGTATATTCGCACAAAAACCGCAGGCGATTTTTGTACCCGTTGCAATAAATTGGTATTTTTAGGGGTTGTTTTATGCGGGGGCAGGTGTTTTTTGAAAAAAGGCGGTTCCCCCGCATTTACATTAACACCCCTATAATAAGGTCGTGCTTGGATTAAAAAAAGGGAAGGGCTCATAAAAAGCTCTTCCCTAAGAAATTATTTATTTTTTAAATCTTTATGCGTTATTTTTGTTTTCTCTCCGTCAAAATAAAGGGCAGGTGGAAAAGGCTTATGAGTGCGGCACCGAGCGAGAGAATGTGCATAAAGTAGACGTACCAGCCGTGATCAAGATTGAGGAACGGAAGGTTTTTCATAGGCGGACGCACAAGGTACATAAAGTTTGTGCCGTATGCCGACAGAATGCTGTTGACGTAAAGCATTATAAGCACGAGTGCAAGGAGAACGGTCACGTTTCTTGTGTACGACCTGAGTCCGAGGTCTGCGTTCTTGCTCACAATAAGGTAGAGCGAAAACCAAAGAAGTCCCGCGTGGTAGACGAAGCACTGATAGGAATGAATGCTCAAAAAATCGGTGCCGTTGGTGGGGATAAGAATGGCACAGATACTGCCGAGAGTTCCCACGACCGCCATAAAATTGATTACGAGCCTTTTAGCCTTGCCGTCTTTGCCGAAGGTGATGAAGAACACCCCGAAAAGCATCATACTGCAAAGATGGAAGGGAAGCGAACGGGGATCAAGGACCATTCCGCCCTTTACGCCCTCTATCATATCGCTCATAATTTTGCTCGTCTCGCTGAAAACGCAGATGGCACACATCACGTAGCCCGCCGTCCTGAGCGAGATTTTCTTTTTCGCCCCAAAGACAAGCATAAAGACTACAAACGCTACCGAAATTCCTATCCATATAAAATGATTAGTCTCAAACATATGTAAAATGCCTCCAAAAAGGTCTTGAATTTTTTAACCGTATAAATTTTATCACACCGCCGTCTTGTTTGTCAAGAAAGACAAATTGGTATTTGTAGGGGTGTTCTTTATGCGGGGGCAGGTGTTTTTTGAAAAAACCACCCGCCCCCGCACCCCCACTCTTAAAAACTTTTTTTACCCCTTTTATTACATAATTTAGAGTTTTCGTTTCTACGCAAAGTCTCATAAAATCAAGCAATAGCAAGGTGTAAGCTCTCCGTAGAAGCATAAGCGTAGTTCTTCTTTTAAAAATGGTTTGAAAAGTTTTTTGTGGAAGGGGGTGCGGGGGAAGAGACGGCTTCGTCGTGACGAAGCTATTTTCCTAAAAAAGGCGGTTCCCCCGCATTTACATAAACACCCCTATAAATCAAAATTTAAAGTTAATCAAAGCAATTCTATTTCACTTCTTGCGGAGTCGGAGCTTACGTTGATTGCGGTGACTTCGTTTTTATCAAATTGCTCATAAGCCTCGTAATAACGTTCGCCAAATTCGACGAGTGCGTTTGCACAAAAGTGGAGCTTGTCGGGATTTGCGGCAAGTCCTTTTGCACTTGCGAGGGCACAATTGGGGTAGCTTTCGCCAAGCTCACGGAGCTTTTCGTTGATAAGCGGGTACTTTTCCCTGATGTTTGCCCATCTTTCGTGCTCACTGAGATATTCGCCAAGCTCACCTATGATAATGGGCAGGTCGGGTAGCCCAAGCTCCCCTCGGAGAGAGTCCATAATAAGCGTAAATCTTTCCTTGTAAAGAGCCGCCTTTTCGTCGGTGCAGTCGCTTTCTCCCTGATGCCAGAGGATAGCTTTAAGATTTGACGTCCTCATAGCGAGCCTTGCACAGCTTAGGGCATTCTCGAAAAGCACCTCACCCGGTAGCCACTGCGAGAGCTGCGTGCCGCCGTCGGCACAGGGAATTATGCCAACGTCAACGCCCCCGTGTGCAAGTGCGTACCTTTGGGCAAAGCTCTCGGCAAGACAGGTGCCGGAAAAGCTTCTGTCAAAATTTATCGGGCGGAAGGCAGCCTGCCAGCGACCGTTGCGAAGCACCTTTATTCTTCCGTCAAGAGTTTCAAGCGGCTGTGCCTCCTCTAAAAATCCTCTGCCTGCGGCATTTGACTGTCCTATAAGTAAAAATGAGTGTATCATATCATTTAAATTCCTTTATTATGTCCGACAGGTATTCCTTGTATTCGAGAAATTCCTTGTTTTCGGGAGTTATCTGCAAGACGTAATTTACCTTTCCCATCAGCGATGCGAGATATTTTGAGGGATTTTCGGCAAGTGCGTTTGCAGTGCGACTAAGATGCCCCTCGACACCGAATTTTTGGCAATAGTGAATTTCGGCACGAACGGTGCGTCTGTATTCCTTCGAGGCATTGAGCTTTTCGCTCACAACAATTCCCGTGACCGTCTTTTTGTCTCCTTTTTTTAACAAACGAGTCTTTCTGTCGTTGAGAATAAAGCCGAGAACGCCGAGCTTTTGTTTGACGAATGCGGTAACTTCCGCCCCGTCAAAATCGCCGTCACAAGAAAAGGTCATATCATCGCAGTAGCGGGAGTAAAAAATTTTTCTTTCGGAACACCAGCGACCTACCTCAATATCAAAGTCACGCAAAATTATGTTTGAAATGATTGGCGAGGTGGGAGCCCCCTGCGGCAAGGACTCGCCGTGATAGCAGAGCATAGCGAGAAGAATTCTTATCTTCTCGGCATATTTTTCGGCGGGAAAGCACTTTTCTTTGACGCTCGAATAGCTGATGCTGTCAAAAAAATGATAGATGTCAAGCTTGAGTATTTTCTCCTTGCCTACGTGCGGTGCGGCATTAGATATAACGCTGCCGCCTATTCTGTATGCCTTTGCATAGAGCGAGACGGGCTCATATGCGAGCAGCTTTTCGGCAATTGACCGCTGAACCTTTTTGAGTATTTCATCGGGCACCGAAAGAAGACGCACAGTCCCGTCCGATTTTGGTATTTTCTTTTCGCGGTAATGTTTTCCTATGTTGTTGCTAAGCCTGTAAAGCGTCCTTGCGGGAATGCCGAGGTCAGCCTCAATTGAGGACAGTTCCCTGTAAACTACCATTTGTTTAAAATCTCCTTGAACAATACTATTTGTATAATGAAAAACGCAGGAGTAACTCGGTGCGACTTGTCGCACATTAGCAAACTGTGCTTGCACAGTATTGCGGTCTTACTTCAAGATTTTCATTTGAGCCCTGCGAATACGTGAAAAATTTTGCTACCGAGAGCGACTCGCTCACGGCTCGATTTAAAAACCGAATAACGCTATTGTTCATTTATCATCATAGCACAGAGAAAAATACTTGTCAAGGTCAATTATGGGACAGTGCGAGTTTTATACCAACTCCACGAAAAAAGGCAACGCCGCAGGCGTTGCCTTTTGCTTTTAAATGAATGTAAGCAATTTGGTGTTTGTCGGGATTTTTAGTGTTATACGCAAAGTCACTCAAAAGGCTCCCTCAAAAGGGAGCCTTGGGGTTAGCTTTGCGTCTGAAAAAGAGCTTGTCGACTCCCCATAGATTACCCCGAGCGGTAGAAACTTCGCACCAAAATTTATCACACAATAAGCTTCTTATTTATCTCCGAGGGGGCACGACCGTACTTTTCGCGGAAGATGCGTGAAAAATATTTTTCATCGGCAAAGCCGCACATAAGCGAGACAGTTCTTACCGAATAATTACCCTCGGCAAGAAGGTCTATGGCGTTGTCAAGGCGTATCTTCATAAGATATTGCTTCGGAGAGGTGTGAAGTCCCTCGGAAAAACGGCGGCGGACGGTCGCGGAGCTCGTGTAGAACTTGCGGCAGAGCTCCGAAATATCAAAATCGGGGTCGGAATATCGCTCGTTCATATATTCAATCATTTTTGAGAGAACGTCACCGCTGGCGGCGGCTGCCTTGCTATCCGTGATTGACTGAAGGACCTTGTAGGTTATCGATTTTATCTCATTTGGCGAGTGCTTTTGATGCCAACTGTCGAGCATTTCGGAAAATTTACGCTTGACGTAGTCAACGTTCTCAAGGGGTATGCTCTCGGGTGTGCTGTAATTGCAGTCAAAGAAGTGGAGAACGAGCATTTCTCCGCCCGAATAGTGTACCTTGTAGGACGCACCTGCGGGCATAAAGAGAAGGTCTCCCGTCTCGGACGAAATTTCTTCTCCGTCGATTATAAAATCACCTCTGCCGCTCACGCGGAAGGACAGAGCCGCATAAGGTCGGCCGTTGACGTCGAACACGCCCTCGGGCTGCTCGACTCTTATAACCGAAAGTATTTGAAAATTCAGCTCGTCAAAATCGTATATCATATCGATTTTCTCCTTGCGTTTGATGTGTAAATTGGTATTTATAGGTGCGTTTGATTTAAACCGAAAAAGTGCGATACCCGAAAACACGGTAGGGGAGGGGCTTGCTCCTCCCGCCTCAAACAATAAATGGCAACAAAAGAAATTGGTTGTAGATAAAGGTTTAACACTCTATTTACAATAAATTCTTGTTGTATCTTTTTTCGGGAGGA
>JAFVSI010000038.1 GCA_017503865.1 Clostridia bacterium
TTATCTCTTCGAGAACTGATAGTCCTTTAAATATAATACTTTTTGTCGATTTGTGTCTTACAAGGGTATTACTACCACACAAGCACCCAATTTTATAGGGGAATGCTTGTGAAAATTTAATAAACGTGAATTCCAGTTCATTCAACAATTCGACGCATTCCTCTATAATGTTGCCTGTTTCACTGAAACAAAAACATTATTGGAGGTGATTTTATGAAGAAAGCAACCACATTATACCCGGAACTTGCGGATTTTGGCGAGTTTGTTCGAGAAAGACGAAAAGAGCTCGGCATGACCGCAGAACAGCTTGCTGAAGAGGCAAACAGATGTGATCGGCAAATCATTGACATTGAAAACGGCAAGACCGAGCCTTTATTGGGTACCGCACTTCTTCTTTGCAAAGCTTGCAAAATTGATATGGGAGAGTTGGAAGCCTTTGTTCCAAATGAAGAAATTAAATATGGATAACTACAATATACGTTATGAGTTAATTGAAGGATCTTTCACTCTTGACTCCAAAACATACGTAGGCTACGGAATATCCGTAATAGATACAAGAAGCGGCAAATGTACGTTGTTTCACGATATAAGTGTAAACAAAAACGACATTGCAAATCTCGTCTCTTTATGCAACGAGCTAAAACTCGATCCGATACATATAAGAGACGTTATTGACGATTTTCTTGTATCACACTAATATCCTTATCCTCAGTAGAGTATTCCTCTGCTGAGGATTTTTTTCTTTCCTTAACCCACTCGTTAAAGAGGTCAATTATAGAGGATTGGTCTTTCTTGAAATTCATCTCGGTTACAGCTACGCAGCAGTATCCGGAGTCCTCCCCCGTTATCGTTGCCCACAGTATAGGTAGCATTCTCGCAAACCATTGAATAATTACAAGCAGAGAAAAGTTAAGGATAATATCTACTGCAATTGCTCCTCCAAAAAGAACGATGACTGCCCTCGATATAACTTGTGTCCTTTTATCCTTTTTCTCTCTATCTCTTCCGCTTTGGTGAATAAGCTTGTTTCGCTCGGTCTCTCCCGATTCACTGAAGATGATGCTTGGAACGAGCTTTATAGGTCTTGCATTGTTGCATTTGAAAATTGTCCGCTTAACGTCAAGCGGCAATCTGAGCCTCATTATTTCTCGTTTGCTCTTGCCCCAATACTTTTCCTTATACTCTTCATATTCCATCTCTATGCCCGAAAGCAAAGACTCTCGGTACTCCTTCAATTCCTTAACCTTATACTCCTTACAGAAGGTAGGAACGAGCCCTGCGATAGAGGAATCGTGAATTGCCTTGACCTTTTTTCTATAGTCCTCAAGCGAGGCTCTATAGTCGAGGTCCTGCATTCCTCTTCTTTTTCCTCGTGCATATCTATTGTTATAGACAAGTGTGGTAACAATATAAAGAAAGGCTGTGAGTGCGGTAAAATTCTTTATTTCACCGAAGGAGAGCGTGAAGTCGGTAAAGGAGATAGCTGCCGCAATAATGACAAGCAAATAAAGCATTATGTCATTAAGCTGTATTCGGTCAGTTTCCTTCCCTGCTATTCCTCTCTCTACGTTTTTTCTCAGCTCTCGTCTTATATCCGAGTTGATTACTTTTTCGTCTGCGAGTTGGGTATCAATGCGATTCATTATTTACTACCGTCTCCTGAATTTCCGTCAGCTATTTTCTCGCCCAATTTATAGACAAAAGTGCCGACTATGTTAGATAACAAGCCAACAAAACAAACGATAACCATCTCATCGATAATATTCCGTAAGGCTATGAACAAAGCAAACAGTATTCCCCACACCACCCAAGCGGATGGAGATTTCATATAGGTAGCTATCTGCTTTGCAAAGGGAAGCATAGAAAGCAAGGCAAACAGCAGGAACGTTCCCGATACCGTTGCCTCGCTGCTTCTATGTATCCATATAGGAAATTGAGAAAGCGTGGCAATAAGCGGACAAGCTACGTCCACTCCAATTGCCGACCATTTTACAACCTTTCCGAGTGTAGATTTCTTCATATCTTACTCCTCCGTTTCGGTTGTCTCTTCCTCCGTAGGCTCTTCTACTGTCAAGCTTGCGTTTATGCCCTCTCTTACTGACGCAACGATGGATTTGAGCTTCTCGTCATCGTCAAGAGCCTTGAGGCAATTTGCATACCGCAACATTACTACATCCTTGACACCCTGCGGAAGATTCTTTGAGTGAGGATAAACGGAGACAAGGATTTCAAGTATTGCCGTATTTTGTGCCAACAAAGCACCTACCAAACGGTTTCTATCATCCTCGGTCTCTCCGTATTTCTCATAGGAATCCTTGAGAGCGTTATACCCGTCAATCATTCCGTTTACAGCCCCGACAACGGAGCCCTGAGAGCCGTTTGTTGCCTTTGCGTATTCCTCAATGCTGTTTACAGTTTTCTCTATTTCTGCGGTCTTTTTTCCCGTTCTTGAACGGATAAAGAGTGTAAGGATGACCAATATCACGTCTCCGCAAGTTGTGAGAAGCTCCTGCTTGTGAGTCACTATGTATTCCCAAATCCTTGAGAAATAAGCACCGAGTATATTTGTTGTACCTTCGGGTAAACTCTCAGACACAGTCTCGTCAACTACCGTGTCAACTACTTCGTCAACCGCTTCGGTAACGACTTCGCTTTCTCCCGTAGTTATTTCGGTTGCACAGATACTGACACAAAGAGATAGTGCCACGAGCATCAGTACAACCATTGAAAAAATTTTCTTCATTTTTGCACCTTATACGAGGTCGTATCCTTCCATTATTTTTTTGAGACGAGTATCGATCTCGTCAATTCTTTTGTGAAGCTTTATATTTTCCTCACGAAGCTTCTCGTTCTCAATCTTGAGGTCGGTAATCTCTTGCGGAACGTTTGAGTCATCAGGATAGACTATAAGGTCTCCGCTCGATGTATGACAGTACTGCAAACCCTCGCAGAGCCATCTACGAGGATTTACCATACCGTTGTTAATGATTATAGCTACCTTTATTCTGCCCTTGCCGGTGGCGGGTAATGTAAGGCTACACTCTCCCTCGGGTACAGGCTTATAAGATTCTCGCCCGTTGTCAAACTCAAATACTGCAAGTGAGCTTGAAGGGGCATTATCGACCGAAAGCTTTATCTCTCTATCAGCTACGACAAGATTTCGTTTGAGGATAATTCCCTTGTTGTTGTCAAGGAGTTTATATACAAAATTTGGCTCATTCATCGGTGTATGCCTCCCATCCCTTCTGAATTTTCATTTAAGTACCCCCGTGGTGCTTAAACTCTCACACCCAAAATCGCAAGCTGTGTCTCTATGTATGTTCTCTGCGACATAGACACCGTAATACGTTCCTCTGTAATCGCAGGTGCTTCGGGAGTCTCGGGCGATACCTCGACAGGAGCTTTTTTAAGCTCCGCACGGATAACATAGCCCTTGTAGATGCTCTCGCTCTCATCGTCACCAATAATTGCGATAGACTCACAAGCCGACTCTGAAAAGGCGGTGTCTAATGCACCCATATCCTCTGTTGCAGGGAAAACGAAAGAAAGTGTATCTCTCTTTGCCCCTTGTACGAATGAGGTTGCTCCTTTTACAAGGATAGGGTTTAACTCTGTACCATTTGCAAGTATAATTTTCATTTGGTTTTCCTCCAATTATTTTTATTAGTTTATATTGAAATTATCATCGAATGTGGCTTCGTTTGATAATATTAAGGCAGGGCGAACACCAAAAGCATACCAAGTATATGGGTGGTCATTTGGGTATTGTTTTGCAATTCTCCAAACATACAGGCCGTTAAGGTCGTCCACATATGGGGAACGAGTCCACCAAAACTCCCCTATATATGCTTTGGTAACATCATCAAAATAAGCCAAACGCACACCGTCTTTGGGGCTATAATCACTATAGTATTCATCAAAGCCTATTTCACGAATTGAAAGTAAAAAAATCCGTGTCGAAAGACCGTTCGCCCCCGTGTTATTTACATCATATTTTGAATAACCGCTATTATAAGGGATTTTTACTTGCTTAATACTCGTATCGTTGTCAAACAAATTCAAAAACTCGTTGTTCAAATATTTGTGAATATCTGACTCTGCGTAGGTATCGCCACCACCTCCGTTCCACACTCTATTCTCATAAATATCTTTCATCAGCAACCAAGTCCCATCGCAACTAACGTCATACATAGTGGTATCGGGATTACCTTGATGAACCACAAGAAATTCGGTAGCCACTCCGTTGACATTCATATATACAGACGAGCCGACTTCCAATTCTCCAACGGGTGTTCCCCCTGCGTAACATTGCCTTGCCACATTATCAACGCCGATATATCCCTTTGTGACCTTTCGGGCAACATTATCTACACCGATATATTGCTTCGTAACCTTTCGAGCAACATTGTCTATACCGACATAACCCTTTTTGGCCATATCGTCACCACCTTACTCATATACGAAGTATAAAGCACCCGTTGGTAGAGCACTTACACCCGCCTCAAGCTTTTCTGTTCCATAGCTTTTTTCGCCCAAGACAACCCTACCATCCTTCAACACCTCAAAGGCATTGGAACGGTCATTATCGGATGTACCGTTGCCGACAATGAAGAGTGCATCGGGATTTTCTTTGTTGTACTTACCGATAGCGGTCTGTGCAGTTGCAGTTGCCTTTGTTCCTCTACCACCTGCGTGAGATTCCAAACCACTTGCTTCGGTAAGGTATCCTTCGGAGTGTGCTCTTCCTGCGGTAGCTTTGGTTTCTCTTCCTTCTGCGTGTGAATCTGCCGCACTTGCTATAGTACTCCACCCTTCTGCATGAGCCCTAGCCCCACTTGCTATGGTTTGTCTTCCTTCTGCGTGTGTTGCTGAGCCTGTGGCTTCGGCAAGCCACCCCTCCGAATGTGAGTAAGGACCTAATGCTTTTGTATAGTTTCCTTCGGCAACAGCTGCCTCTCCTTCAGCCAGAGTAGCGTTGCCCATAGCAGTAGAAGCAAGGCCAAGTGCTTTTGTACCTTTATTTTGTGCGTGAGAATACTTAGCAGGAGCTTGTGTTTCGCTTCCCTCTGCGTTTGCCGCATATCCTGCAAGTGTCCCCTTACCCGATGTATGTCCATAAGCTCCCACGACCTTTGTTCCTGCTCCAAGAGCCGTTCCTTCTTCACCTGCGGATATATTGCCGTATCCTGAAGAAAATGCGTTTTGGCAAACCTCTACGATTCCGTTAATAGGTTTGTCGGGAACACACAAGGTATAGTCGTCGTACTGTGGAAAAAGATTTACATAGTACTCTTCTACCATCTTTGCGTTCCCCTGCGACACCATCCTTGCAAGGCCCGACTTGAATAGCTCAATATCGCCCTCAAAGGTTATAATATCGTGGTCTATCTTGGTTATTGTGCCAAACAAAACAAAGTGGTCGTTGCAGATGAGGCTGAACACGTCTCCAACCGCATAGTTTGGAGCTTCAAATGTAGGATTTTTACTTAATGCCTCGGGAGATATATACAATCCCCTGTTGGTAGGCTGTACGGAATCTATCTTTATCTGCGGATTTAACGTCTCACTTCCGTAGTATATTTCCGTAAAGTAGTAGCCCTTAGCTCCTGAAATGTTATTCTCACCTAAAGATATTGACCGTTCTGTAATAGAGCTGTTATTGCTCTCTACCTGCTCTATACTGTTTTCGCCCTCACCCTCGATAAGTGGAATACCTAACGCAATCTCAGCAACACCTTTTCCAAAGTTACGGAATGTAAATATCAGTCTCCTTGCTCCATTATCGTCCTCTGCGACAACGTCTGCACTTACCTTTCCGCCGTCTTCTATAAAGACAACATCTGCATCGGTGTAACCGTATCCAAGATCTGTAATGAGCTTTCTTACATTGTCTATCTCACCATATGCCTCTTTTATTCTTTCGGCAATATTTTTATTGATACCAAAAATGACTTCTTGAAGCGTTTTTCGTTCATAATCGTTTTGTGTCGGAAACACCATAAGAAGCTTCTCTGCAAATTCTCCATTGAAAATGGCATCTACAAGGTCCTGAAGATTACCCACCTCATAATCATCAAGTGCTATTCTTACGTACTGTGCTATCTCATCCGTCGAGAATTGTTCTTGCCAAGCATTTATCTTATCTGCAAGAACTTTCGACATATTGTCAAAGTGAGCTTTTAGTTCTGCCGCAGACATGCCCGCATTTCCGTAAGCACTCTTTGCATTTGGACGATCAGAAAGAGCTTGTACACCTATTCTTTCGACGAGGTCGGGGGATATATTTGTAAATTTCTTAACTTCACTCATTCTTTATACCTTCCTGCTATCTTATATCTGTATGATATGTAATAAAGGGCAAAAGGTCTTTGGTACTCATCACTAAAGATGTAGTACTGTTTCTCTACCCACTTTTTTTCCTTCTCCTTAACGGCATACAAGGTTTGCCCTTCGGTATTAAAGGAAAAGTCGGAAAAGTCCATATCGTCAAAGGAAAATACACTACTGTTTATTCGTGCTATCTGCGAATAAGCCTTCTTGTTTGTCCGCACCTTTATCTTGGCAGCAGACTTGTGGAAGGCCTTAGTTTTAATGACGGTGGACTTCTTGATTGTAGTCTTCGTCAGGTGAGGAATTCCGCAGTTGTCCATTTTTGTGGCACATCCGCTTAAAATTGCCCTCTCGTTGAAGGAATACCATATCGGAGCTATATCTCCGTCTTCTCCTCTTTTGTCAAAATTAAACGAACAAACGTCTCCGTTTTCCGTGCCGAAAAAGAGGTTGTAGTCAATTGACTTAAAGAGGGTTGCAGGCTTAAATACTCCGCCTGTGTGTGCCCCTTTCCCGCTTTCACAGAGAAGTGCCTCATAGCCCTTTTCCTCGCCCGTAAATATGTCATATATTTTATGGACAACGTAATATATACCTATGTCTCCTTCGTTCTCCTCGTCAAACTGAACGTGTACAGTATCAAAGAAAACCTTACAAGACTCGCTACCGTCATCAAGAGGCGGATTTGCAGTAAGTCCACGAAGGTCTTCCACCTTACCTGTATTCTCGTTGAGGACTTCACTTGCCACAACAATAGGTATTTCTATTTCTTTTTCGCAAGAACAATTTTCTATAGGTCCAAGACAGTTAGCACAAATCTTCACTGTCTTTCCCTCAAGATAATCGTATTGCTCCTTTGTGTACTTGTATTCGGGATACTGTCCCTCATATACTCCTATGTCCTCAAGGTAATACCACTCATACTGCGGAGTACCCGATTCGTTTGTATATCGCTGACGGGAGTCAGCCATAAACACTTTACCGTTAACCGAAACAAGAAGGTATCCGTTCCACTCCGCAAGACTTGCTTTCGTCAAGTCCAAATTTACGAGCTTTGAATCGATGAGGCTCGAACGATGTTCTATTGCTCTCTCGTATCTCACCGAGAGCTGACCGATTCCCTCTACACCGAGACGGGAAATGAATACAGGATCGTCAAGGAAGTTAACGCAAGCTCCAAGACATCCCGTACCTGCAAGTCCTTGAGTCGAGGGATATATAACAGGCTGTATATGGTCCCCTGTTGTAGTGGGAGTATGGAAGAACACCGAACCGTCTTGCTGTGTGTCTCCCTTTAGCACCATAAGAGAATCCGCAACGGGAATCATTCCTGTTATAGCTGTCTCACCTACACCGTCTTGCATATAATTGAGAACACCAAAATAGGTTGGATCTACATATCCCGTAGTATTTCTTCCACAATAGAATACGTGGTTGGGATACTTGGGATTGCCCGACAGGAACACTCGGTTGTCGAATATCGTTGCTATCGTACAAGCGGTTATAATGTTCTCGATCTCAACCGTCTCGTCAATAATTCCCGAAACTGCCGTAATGCTCTTCTTGGCGGTTATCTCGATGCCTGCAAAGAATTCGGGGTACATTATGTCTTCCCCGTCACCTTCTGCTTCCACCTGCACTGCCTCTTCGGGCTTTTTAGGTGCGGTCGTGAACGTAACCGTCCCCCCGGCCAAATCAGCCTTGTAGTCGGTAACAACCTTGCCGTACACCTTGACTTCGGTTATCTCCTCAAGGTCATTATCGTTGAGATAGAACTTTGTCGTCTCTCCGTCAGCTATAAAGGTGTGCTTAAAGTACGGGGAAAGAATGTTTCTCTGCTCGTACTCGGTACCGTTATCAGAGTTCTCCCCTGCGGGAATTATATTGATATACGTAGTGGGAACGTATGCACCCGCTGACACCTTCTCGACCTTTTCTCCGTCATAGACGATATAGTTCTTTCCGTCTATGATATAAAGACGGTTATTGAATATAAACGAGGTACTTTTCTGCTCGTTCATATCCGTAAAGAGAATATCCTCATCCTTGAAGCTGCCCTCTATAAAGTGAACGGTTATTGTGTCGCCCTTTATTAAGAGGGTGCTTCTCACAGTCAAGATTTGCGTCTCAGGATCGTAGCTTGATGTGGCGGTCACATCGGTATTAAATGAGGTCTCAACCTTCACAATACTCTCTGCTGCGTCTTTAAGTTTTATCTCAAAGACATTCATCGTTTGTATTGTATCAACCACCTCACCAAGCACATATCCTTCCTTTACCACCACACCTATAGTGCTTGGGTAATTGTGCCAATTGTAAAGCTTTGTGCCGGAATGAACGAGTATTTTTGTTTTTCCTTCTTCAACAAAATTATGGATTCCAAAAATTGATTTTCCTTCGGGAGTCGCTACTCTACGCCGAAAACCGCAGATACTCTCAAGGGATTGCCCCTGTCCCGATTGATAGTCCTTATACATATTCACGGAATAGGCAAGTCTACTCTCGTTTACTTGTGTGTGGTCGCTCGAAAAATCAACGCCACGAAAACCACCGTAGTATCTTGCATATTCCGGCTTCTGCTCAAGCAATCCCATTTAATCACCACCCATTGCAACTCTTGTATATAACAGGAGAGGTATTCTTGGTCGTTGCGACAATCTCTGCTGCTCTCTCTCTATACAAGGTGAGATAATACTCTGCAAGTGAAGGCTCGTCTTCTGCCCAAATATATGCAGCTACGAGGTTGGGGAGTGCATAACACAACTCTTCGTCAAGATCGATGCTCGTTGTGTCTTCTATCGCATTGCCTTCGCTTTCTATTGCTTTAGGTCTGCACTTGTATATAACCTTATATGCTCCCTGCTTATCAAAAGGCAGAAGGAGTATTGATGCAGACTCTATATCGTAGTCTTGGTTAAGGTGCAGATTCTCACCATCTACAAAAACGGGAGTTTCCGCAAAGCCGATAAAGTCATCGGCATATTTCGTCATATCGTAGCGATGAAAAGGCTCGTATGACGGTATATCTTCTACGTTGTTGCTGTACAAGTGTTCGTACATTGCAACGTTACGAATTGAGTATATAAACTCACCCGAAAAACGAAGTCTTACTCTGCCCTTGGCAAATCCTTCTTCGTTCTCCTCTTTTATGAAATTTCTGTAAGGAATAAATCCTTTTGACTCAAGTGTTTTCCGTGAGAGAATATCCCAAACCTTATTAGACTCGTTATACTTCTCTATGTTGACAACACCGTTTCCGTCTGCTTCAAAGTAGTACGCCTTTGCCCCTACCGCCTCAAAGGTAATGTCTTTTACTCTCGATATCGGTTTAAACGATGACGATTTGAGCATATTCTCTATTGGATGATGATTGATAAGCAACGACTTTGTTGCAGGCCTCAAAGAATTGACCTGCAACAAAGCCCTGTTTACTGCAAAATAAAATCGCTCATCGTGTTCAAGGGCATCCTCAAATCCCAACTGTGATACTTGACTATAAAGTTCCGCAACGGTCATTTTTTCCGCCCTCTACTTTCTTTGTTTTTTAGATGGCCTCTGCCTCTGCAACCTCGCCATCAACAGCGAGAGCAATGTGCTTCCACGTGGTGAAGCCTACACCGAAACGGCAGTAACCGTTCCAGAACATATTTCTTGTGTGCTTATCGATGTCGGAAGTGATATCGAGGGGAACACGGTTGAAGAACATATTTCCGAGAAGGTTCTCATTTGCCTCGCTCGACATAACCATAAACTGGTCCTTATCTACTTCCCATCCGTCAAGTACAACAAGTGTCCAATTGCCGTACTGAGTGTTGATGTCGTTGTTGTGCGAACCCGTAGTTCTCTCAGAGCCTATGATCTTCTTTGCCATCATCTCAAGCTTAGGGCGATTACAGGGGATAATAAGTACGTCTGCTGTATATCCCATCGTCTCACCGTTTTCATCCTTGAAATTACGGACCTTGTTTGCAAGAATGCCAAGTGCTTCTTCAAAGGTTGCGGAATCAGAGGTGAGGTCTCCGTAGAAATAATTGGACTGTGTCTGTCCCTTCATTTTATCAGTCGAATATAGATGAGCCGAAGAGAAAAGCGCAAGTTCGTCACCTGTTGTAAGATCTACAGTAGCACCGTTGAAGTCCATACTCTTTTCAGTACCGTTTATAAGGGCCTGTGCCGCAAGCTTTATTCTTGTTTTGTAGTATGCACGTGTAAACTTACGGGGTGCATTCTTCATATTTGCTCCCATACCGAATTTAGCGTCATCTGCCATCTTTCGTGTAATGGTAAACTCTTTACCAAACTCTACGTGCTCAATAGTCTTAGAAAAGGTCTTCTTGACCGTATCGGGTGAGGCTTCCTTGCCTTCCTCTTTGCTATGGAAGGTATCAAAGTCGGATTCGCCCATAACGGTCTCTGCATAACGATTGGATTTCTCAACGTTAAAGAGAACGTCGAGAATAGATTTATTCTGCTGACAAATGTTGGACTCATCCTCGATGAGCGCCTTAATGGGGTGTACAAACTTACCGAACAACGGAGTGTTTGCCTCTACCATCGAACTGTAAATAAATTCAGACATTTTTTATAATTCCTCCTAATTTGTTTTAGTTTTTCTGTAATGTTCGAGAATTTCTTTATCCGACTTGTGCGGAAAAAGATTTCTCCATTCTTTAAGTTCTCCCTTAGTCATACGAACGGGAGGCTCTTTGGTTGCCTTTTGGGGTACATTGGATTTGAGGTGCTTTTTTGTGTCATTGAGCGATTGCTGTCTAGTTGATTCTGCAATACTTTTAAAAATCTCGTCTCTATGACTAGCGGCAAACGCCTCTTCGGGCGTATTACCGAGATCTCGAAGAGCACCAAACCTCTTAAAGTTAGGAAAGTCCTCCACTGAGGTATATTTTTTTGTCTCTGGGTATGCGGCATGAATTGCAGCAAGATCATCGGCTATCATTTTTTTGTATGCCGCTTCCTTGCGTAGTCTCTCGCCCTCTTCACGCAGTTTTTCCTCTTCCTTTTTCTTGAGGTATTCCTCGGGGGTTTTATCCTCTGCCTCTGCGGCAAGTTTTACCAGACCTTCCATTTCATCGCCACCCTCAATGCCAAGCTTTGACAAGGTGTCCTTTGCTTGAGTTTTCATTGCATTGAGTTCTCTTTTGAGTCGCTCAATTTCCAGGTCTTTTTCATTGTCTTCTTTTACAGGCTCTACTACTTCCTCGGATTTCTCTTCCTCGGTTTCATCCTGCATCTCTTCGGCTTCATCATCCTCGAGAAATTCGTCATCGTCATCCTCAAATACGGGATCGGGGATAATGATATTACCGTCTTCGTCATACTCAAACTCATCGTCTTTATCTTCGATATCATCGCCAATAAGATCCTCATCATCCCCCTGAACGACATCATCTTCGATTATTTCAGATTCAAGTTCGATATTCTTTTCGTCTTCCATTTTAGACTTCCTTTCCGTTACTTACTGCAACTTATATTACTTACTCTTTTTGGTTCCGTCTCTAAGGTCATTACCCTTCACTACGGTTGATTTAGGATCGCCTTTGCCCGTAGGCTTAGGTGCTTTTATAACACCGCCCTTGTTGGTAGCATATCTGTTATCCTTCTTCATGGCTTCTCCTCCTTTTTAGATTTTTAAGATAAAAAGAGCCATAAATACCGTCTATTCGGTATCTATGGCTCTATCTCTTCGGACTTTGGCTCTGTAATATATTCGATTGATTGTCGGGAACTGAATTCACTTCCCATAGTTCGCCACAACGGCGACACTTAAAGCTCAAGCCTTGCGTAATGCTGTTCGGTTTAAGACCAACGCCCTTAACCTTTTCCCCACACCCCGGGCAAACAAGTTTTGTGACGTCAGTCTTTTCTGTTGGTGTAATCATTATTGACATAAACAAATCCTCCCGAATGATATTATATCATACATTTAGGTCGAATTTGTCGCCATTAATTTCATTATGCAACAGATTTTTGAATAATTTTTCCGTTTTTTACCTGAAAATTGCACATTTCTGCGAGTTTTGCTTTGTTTTCCTTCGAAATATTCTTCAAGTTGAGGATATATCTTAACAATCTCTTCTTCGCCAATTGAGACGAGAGATTTCCGACATCGCTGTCGTTTATTGAATACCCCTTTGCACACAACAAGAGCATCTGCTCCTCGCTCGACAGTCCAAGTGATTTTATTGCAGCAAGCATTTTCTTCTTTTTGGTTCCGCTTATAGTCTTACCGTCTTTGTCCTTGTCGCTTTCAAGACCTTTGGTAAGGATATAATACAACGCTAAAATATCAGCACCAAACACGTTGTTTAACAACACCGATTTTCCGCCGTCAATACCAAGAATATCCTCAAAAGCACTATCATAGTGCAGCTCGTAAACGTATTTTATCGCTTGAACCTTATCTTCTTCGGACAATGTCTTGTATTTTGCGTTAGAGAACAACTTATTCAAAGACGCTTGCGAGGATGAGTAGCTTTGACGTAGTGAGTTTTGCTGTTCTGCAGACAACTCTATCTCCTCTCCGTTGTATGTTATCTTGGAAGCAACAGCCTTCGGCATAACCTTGTAACCCTTCATAAAAAGGTCATAAAGTTCATTATGAACACTCTCACTCATGGTATCACTCATTCGCTCGTTATACAGCATGCCCATAAGCATTCCAACCATCTCACCATCACCATCTTCCATTGCTTTATAAAGGTCGTTTTGGAAATTTTTCTTATAAAAGGTATTATCAATTTTATATGCTTTCGTAGGGCTAAAACGCTTTGTTAGTCCATAGAGAACATTAAAAATGTTTCTTACAGGAATTCCATATACCTGGCCGAGAGCATAACTCACTTTTCTAACCTTCGCTGCAAGTGTTTGATTAGAATCTCCTATTTCCATCAAACCTTTTATACTTGAAAGCAAGTCGTTAATGGCTGAATATGTATAGTTTTCCATCTCATAGCCGTTAACCATAAAGGAATATGCATCTTTCAAAAGTGGCAATCCACCAAACAAGTTACCAAAAGTATCCGCAAACATCGTTTCAATTACACTCTCATCCTCTTTTTGATCTTTATCATATAACCATCGGAATGCCTGCGAAATGCTTGCCATAAACACTGCTGTCATAGTGAGTGCCGTTATTGATTTTCTTACCTTTTTGTTTGCATCTTTAAGTTTTGATTTTAAATCGGCTCTCTCGCTCTCAGTTGTTGCCGCTTTTAACTTAGCCTTAAGCACAGCGGCCTCACCAGTCGAATCAACCACTCGTCCGAACACCTTCATTGAGTCCGAGGTAAACATTGTAACAGCTCTCCAAAACTCACTACCTGAGCGCATAGCTTGAGATCTTTCTGTCGCAAATGAATTCTGTTGCGTTTCAAGGATAACCTTTCTCAACAATTCTCCTGCCTTAACCTTGTTTTCCTTGGTTCCAATCTTGGGCCCACCATTCTTCTCAACCTGCACCTGACAAGCACCAAAGAGTCTTCCGATAACAAGCTTATCTACTGTTCCAATAGGCTTCACAAAAAGATCGCCCACTTTAGAGTCCAAGTTACCTTGTGCCTTTGCCGCCGCGTTATCGTAATTTCTAAGCATTGCAAGCGAACAGTATTCCTCAACATCGGCAGACGAAAGTGTCATTCCTCTAACAATTGAGTCATAATCCAAAATACTTGAGGACGCAAATAATGAAGAAAACTGTGTTGCTAAAACCTTTGGGTTTGCTCCAAGCTGATATCTCGCATATCCTGTTCTTAAAAAAGCAAAGAACTTTGCCCCCTCGCTTGCAATAGCAGGTATTCCCTGAACGTCAGATATAAGCTTGTGAAAATAATCCATTCCATCTTCCCAAACGTTCTCACTTGCAGTACGTACACTCACTGGTTTGTTAGGATTACCCGATATATCCATATTAAATAGATGATTAAACGCATCAACAACGGGATGAAAGTAAGAATACTGACAAACTGCGTGAGCATGTCGATTATAACAAACATCAGCATCCTCAATAAACAACTGCTGCTTTGCTCCCTTGACCGTATCCTTATTAAACGAAGAATTAGTCACTCTGTCTATTTCCCCTTTAACGTCGTTTACATCAATATTTATAGCCTTGTCAGCACGTATTATGGGATAATAATAGCCATCCGTCGCATTTGTAAAACCAAGCCGCTGCATATCTCGATCAACCTTTAGCTTTCGAAGGTCAACGTTGTATCCCTTTTCAAGAATAGAGATGTATTCTTTGTCAAGGTCACTCAATTCCTTCTCAATTATCTCCATTTGTTTCTTGACTTCTGCTTCAAGTTGAGCTTCATTAAGATTAGCTTCAAGGTCAACAAAACCACTTACATCATATTTTTCGCCTTTATGGATAAATTTAAAGCCATTGTAGGCGAGTCCTGCGTGTGCGTGTTTTCGTTTCATCGTCATATAAAGCCCGATAAGATGAAGTTTATCTATCTTAACGCCTCTATACGTAACCATTTCTTCGGTTGCATTTTTGAGATATTTCTTATTCTTTTTTAGAAAAGCGTCATAATCACGCTTAACTTCAACCTCTGCAACGGCAGCTTCTTCGGCAGCGAGACGAATATCTTCGATCATTTCTGTAAAGAATCCGCTTTCATACATATCCATTCGCCTTGCAATACTCATAGGGTCACCAAACAATGTACTATACCAGTGACCGAGCTTTCCGCCAAACTTCCTACCGAACAATCCAATATTTATACCCTTATTTGCTTCAATAAGCTTGATGTATCTCTCGCACTCGGACATAGCATCAAGCCATTTTCCGTTTCTCCATACCTTGTTATAATTCTCAACAAAGTGTGTAAAATAGGACATAACGTCAATAAGCATCTTGAGGTCCTGATTGGTAAAATCTTTTTCTTCCATTGAAAGTGTATCAAGCATCTCGGCTATACTCTTGTTGTAGTATCCAGGGGAAGTCTCGTTAATGTACTGCATAATGGTATTGTCTGTCGTGTACCAACTGCGAAGCTCTGCAATTATCTTTCTCGTTCCTGATTTGTTAAGATTTCCTCGAAAATCAATTCTTGCAAGTTTCTCAATTGACCCCTTGAATTTATCACTATCGAGCTGTGTTATATTGGAAAAAACGCCGAGTTTAATATCTCTCATTTTCTTTGCCTTCTCAATAAGAGTATTTATCAGTTCATTTCTTCCTACAAGTTTTTTATACTCGTCCTTCCAATACTTAACGTTGGATTCCCTTGCAGCTTGTTGCAAGAGTCTTGTTTTTTCTGATGGACGTCCTTCCGACACTATTCGCTTTAATGCCTTCTCAAGCTGTTCTTTAAGGCTCTTTACTTCCTCATCCGTCATTGATGACTCGTTAAGCTCGTCAAAGAGCTTGTCTTTCATAACAAGGGTGTATTTCTCGTATCCCTGCTCATCAACTCTTTGGTTATATCCCTGGCAAAGCCTATCGGCAATAATACCAATCTTCTTTTTTGTAAGTTTGGAAATACCGTCAACCTCGGAAAGTGCTACAAGTATATCCTTTTTGTAGAATACCTTTTCGCCTTGATAATTCGCCCTCAGTTGAGCAAGTCTGTTCTTGCTTACTACTGCTTTATTATCATTCGAATCGTTTTTTGTACCATCGATGTCGAGGGAGTAGCGAATGTCGGGATTCTCGCTATTAAACCTTTCGGAAAGTGGAATAATGTTGCCGTTGTCGTCTCGGGTTATAACATCCGTTTCCTTAAAGTCATAGAAGCCATAAATACCGTTGTTGTGATAATATTTACGAGGATTGTCTCGCAAATCCATTATTTCTTCTACGGGATAGTAATATTTAGTTTCTCCGTCTGCTATATCATATTCCGTTCCCTCTATGAGAGAATCGTGATACTCCTGTGTACCTTTGCGAAGGACTATAGGTTCTCCAAAGCGGACTCTTCCTATGACCTTTCCGTCTTTAGCAATTCCTACCCACTTGCGAGTTAATGTCTTGGTTTTTCTTACCTCGCCTTTTTTCTTCCCATCTAAAATTGCATTAGCAAAGTCAACAACTCTTCCGTCTTTCTTATGGGCATCTTTGATGATGATTGCAGTTTCTTGACCATCGGGATTTCCCATTGATGCTATCGAAGCATCGTCCACCATACTTTGTGCCTTAAGTTTTTCATTGCGACCTAATGCTTTGAAATAATCTTCGTCGGTAGAGTTTATTAATTGATTTCTTGTTTTCTTTGACCCGTCAACATCACTACCATTTTCAGTATATCTTGCTCGGTCACTTCTCTCTTTTGGTCGTATCTCTCGATTATTGCTTCTATTAGTTTCTCCCGATTTTCGTCTATTTCGCAAAGTGTCGATACTGCCACTGTTGTTTCTTTGTCCAAGCCGAAACTCTTCAACAGCCCTATCAGGTTGCTTTCTATCTTTGATATCATACTCTTTATTCCTTTCGTTTATATATTGGGTTTCTTTACGACTAATTGGATGCACTATGCCCGAATCACTTATCCAATATGCAATTGTAACATCATATCCATCTTTGATAAATGTTTTCGTAAGAATTTTGTTTCTGCGACCTGCACCCCAAGTCAATCCTTCTGATTGTATTTGTGCATATTCATCTTCAAGAAGTTCAATATCATTATACTGCGAAATATCAAAAGAGTCAATATCCACCGACGCCCTCGCACCATTGGGAAGTTTTGTCTCTCCATCTTTTTTTGTCGAAGGTGTTGACTTTTCGGGAGTTTGTGATATACTATTAGTGGAAGTTGTCGCGGATTTATCCGTAACCACCGAAAGTACATCGGCGGGGCAACTTCCTTTTTCTATTGCAAAAGAATAAAACCAATGTCCACTATCGTTCTGCTTAACGTCTATATTCATATAGCACTCAATTTCCGTACCGTTCGCCTCAACGTAAACAAGATTGGTGAGGAAGTAGTGCCACGTTGTAACGCCTGCGTGTGCGGCATTGTCTTTGCCCGTTTCAATCTTACTTCTTACGTGATGTGATTCTTCAGCAATCTGATAAAGATCGCTGGATAAATTCATTGTAATACGTTTTTCAGAAGCAGTACCTTTTCTATTGCCAAAGGCAATTTTGGAAAGGTCGCTTCTTTCTGTAAGCTCTGGATTAAATTTTGCCTCAATGGGAATGGTTTTACCGTCCACAATTAGTTTTAGTTTGATAGGCTTCTCGCTCCATACATTTTGCACGAGGTCTACAATATCTTTCTGCTTAACGTCTTTGGGCGTATTTTCTGGATAGTTAGAGCGATATATTCCTCTGCCGTCTTTAGTTCTGCCTATTAAGGAATACCTCTTACTACCTTCAACACCCCCAAGAGCATTATTGCCTCTATTAGCTGCCGAAAACTCGGCATACATCTTTTGGTAGAGCTTATAGTAGCTCTTTGCCGCCCTTGACAGCCTCTCGTTTTTGTAGTTCGATGCTTCCTTGAAAAAGGAAAGTATTCTCTTTATAACTGAGGGCTGTTCTGTTGCAAGTGCTTTTGCATAGCCTTTAGTTGCCATTATTTCTGCCGCATAAAAGGCGGTTGTCTCGTCATCAATAATTGCTTGGTCGGCTCCGTATTCTTTCTCTATCTGTGCTTCCGTGTCCTCGTCTATCTTGTCGAGGGCTTTTTTATATTTGAGCGATATATTGATTCCCTTTTTCTTGTAAAACGCCCTCAATGCGTGGTCAAGCTCGTGAAAGAGTGCCTTTTCTTGCGATATTCTCGCCTCGGGATTTGCAACTATCCTATTGTTCTTTTCATCGTAATAAGCATTTACAAACTTAGTTTCCTCTTTTACCGAGCCGTCCTTTTGCTTAACTTTGACCTTTGTCTTGCTCAAGCTCTTATCAAATGCCACGTCAAGTCCTGAGTGTGCCGACATATCCGCCCACATCTTAACGTCAGTCTCGGAGAGACCGTTTGCTCTTGCCTGACGAATGACCTCTCGTACCATTAACTTCGCAGACGGAACAAGTCCCGCATAATCCTTTATGTTCTCCCTTGCCCAAGTGTCAAGCTCCTCGACCTCTGCCTTTCTCTTAGCATTGGCTTCCTCTCTCTTGGTCTGCTCTGCTTGATACGTCTCTTGTGAGTAGTTGCGAAGGTATTCGTTGACTTCTTCCTTTGTCATCAGCCTTGAACGTATATTTGTATCGAAATTGTACAGAATGTAATTATCTCCGTCTCGTGCTATACCCAAGTTACCCTCATTGAAACGAGTTGCATTTCCGCTTTTTAGCCCGATAACTCCCTGCTTCACACTTCGTTTGCCCTTTGTTTTCTTGATCTTATCAACGAGCTTTGAATTTCTTACATACTCGTCCAAGCCTCCGTTGTTTTTGTATTCGACAAGCTTGTCTGCAAGACCTTCCTTTGTCAGAGCTGTCCAATCCTCAATATTAAGTGCCTTCGACAATGCTTCTATTTCTTCGATAGAGCCTTTTTCTTTAAGATAAGCGAGGTCAGTCTTACTTAATATATTGCCTCTAAGGACACTGTCTGCCATAGCAGACGTGCTTGACATAGCCTTTCCCGCCAATGCCATTGCCGACAACGTGCGAAGGGTATCGTTTGTCTTTATCGCTTCAGCAATACTATTGGGATTGCTTCGGTCAAATCCCTTTGTCAATCCCTCTGCTGTTATAGTTATGGTATTTCCGTCAAGGTCGGTATATCCGTTACCGTTGAATCTCGCTACAAAACCTTCTGCATCGTTGAGTATATTTGACGCTTCTTTACATAGCAATGTAGCCACCTTTGATGTTACGTCTGCTCTCGAAAGGTCACCGAGCATCATTCGCTGATTTGCGGTCTTTACCTCTCCTCCTGTCTTGGCAATACTCTCGGAAAGTGCTTTATACGATGAGGATACCCTCTCGTAAAACTCCATACCCGTCTTTTGAGACTCCTCAAAGGCAGATACAATTTCTGCACTATTTATTATCTCTGCTGTTCTTCCCTCATTCACCGCTTTCGTGCCGCTTATAAGGCTTGAGGAAACGTCAACAGTAGCACCGCCGCCACTCATTATAGCACCACTCAATCCACCGACAAGCGATGCATATAATATCTCTTGTGCCGTTGCGTTCTTGGCATTGGGATCGTATGTGAATTTCTTTATGTAAGGTGTGACAAACTCCGAGAGACCTTCCTCAAAAGCTTCTCCAAGAAAACCGTCCACAACAGCCACACCGACTCTTGATGCCATACTCTTAGTAGCACTCTTTCCGAAGTTCTTTATTACACTTCCTACACCGCCTAAACCAAGTGCGTTGGTTACGCCCTCTATTCCGCCTTCTACAAGACCAACGCCCGTTCCGTAAAGGTATTCCTTGCCACCGAGCTGTCCTGTTTGCTCATAGGCTTCCTTTACTCCTCTGCCCGCTGCACCAAGTCCAGCTATAGTTGCCGAAACAAGTCCTACTGCCGCAGGAGCCGCAGCTCCGCCCGATGCTATTGTTATTCCAATAGCCGCCGCCATAGCGGGCAAGGACGTGCCTATACCGCTCGCAACGTCTCCCGCTATCTTCCATCCGCCTGTAGGCTGAAACCACTCGTCAGGGTGAGAATACCAATCGCCAAACCAATCGTTTGCTATCTGCTCCTCTGCCCATTCGTCAGCACCGAAGAGCTTAGCTATGCCCGATGCGGTATAATCCCATATACCCTCGATTGAAGATACAAAGCCTACCGCTACCTTTTCTCCGAGATAGGCAAGTCCCTCTCCGAAATCCTTTTTCTCCTCAACGGGAGAAGACAAAGAGGACATTGTAGTCCCCTTTGCCGTTGTGTTTGTTCTATAAAGTTCTGCAAGTGTTGGCATATTTGCCTCCTTATTTATTCTTTTACTGCGCCCCCTGCGAACGTATGTTTCCAAAAACTTTCTTTATATCCTTCAGGATATCTTACATAGTCACTATCTGGCACAAAATCAACCGACATCAATTTGTTATTGCCTAAGTATCTATAGTAAGAGGTATCGGTATTAAAGATTCCTCCAAAATTTACGCACACATACTCTCCCTCTTCGATGTCTCCATTTGTGACCATTTCGATGATTTTATCCGTGTATTTCGCTTGCTCGGAATCCTTATCTTTGCTTCCCGCAAAATTACCAAACACAGTGGAAGGGCTGTCCTTGGATACTTCAACGACCTTGCCTTTACTTACTTCTCCTTGCTCGAAATAGAATCCTTCGGGCAAAATTATTTGCTTGTCTGCCGTGTCTTCGACGGATATCTTCTTAAACAATCCAGTGTCGAGATATTCGTAGCAGTCACCGCGCCATTGATCATGGCCATAATTAACGTAAACAACGTATCCTTTTTTAATTTCTACCTGCTTTCCGTCTCCCTGACGGTAACCCTTGATTTTTCCCTCAACCATAGCCTTTATTGATTCAATGAGCTCGGTCTGCTTTTCTCCATCGTCGAAGTTTCCAAACGAATGTATATTGAAATCATCCGAATAGATGCTTACATATCCTTCCTCGTACCGCATCTTGTACGTTCCTTCGATCTCACGCCAAGTCTCTTCGTCTATAAGTCCATCCTTACTAAGCATTTGTGCCTTTTTGTATGCAACGCTTGCGGTTACCGCACTCTTTTCCGTCTGCACTCCATTGCTGTCGGTTTCGTAAAGCACATCGTTCTTCGCCGCCGCACTTATTGCCTTGATTACGCTACTCTTAGACGCACCAAACGCTCCGTTTTCAATCTCGGTCTTCAACACACCTATTTGTGCGTCATTGCCGTATATATCGGGCATTGATCTTCCGACAAGGTTTGCGTATTCCGCTTTTCCCGTTTCGGTGTCCAACGAAAGCTTTTGCACCGTTACGCCTTCTTTTGCCGCCAAGACAAAGTTTCCTTGAGCATAATATTCTGTGCCTTTTTCCTCTGCTTTTTGAACATCAGCATCGGTTATCTTTGCAACACTTCCGTTTTCCTCCCCTATTTCGTTCAAAGCACCGTAATAAGTCTTGTAAGCCTCTGACCTTGCCTGAGAATAAATCTTGTCAGCCTCTGACCTTGCCTGAAAATAAACCTTGTCCGCATCTGCCTTTGCTTGAGAGTAAGCCTTATCTGCATCAAGTCTTGCAATAGCTTCTTGGTAGAGTGCTTGTCTCTTAATGTCGGTTGCTTGTGCATTAGCACTCTGCCTTGCCGCCATTCCAGCGGCATAAGCTTGGCTGTTAAGGTAATCACTGTACCCGCTTACTTGAAGTCCCATTCTGCCCACTTGCTCGGCATTCGCACCGTATGTAGCCTTCTGCTGTTCTGCCATTGTAGAGGCATCTACAACACCCCTCTTGCGTTGTATCTCGGCAAGGGCTTCCGCTTCTTGTCTTTCCTTTAAAGCTTGAGCATACGATGCACCTCGAAGGCTCTCCGCATTGGAATAGGCACTACCAAGATACTGTTCCGCATTGGAGTAGGCTTTATCACGATACTGTTCGTCATTGTTAAAGGCTCTATCACGATACTGGTCAAGATAGGCTTTAAGAGATGCATAAGTATCTCCGTTGGTATTAGTATTTGAGGCATTATCTCCGTTGGTATTAGTATTTGAGGCATTATCTCCGTTGGTATTAGTATTTGAGGCATTATCTCCATTGGTACCAGGATTTGTGGTATCATCATACCTCACCCCGTGAAGGATTTGTTTATTGCCAACCTTATTGGTTTTACGATAGGTATTTATTACCTCATATACGTTTTTATTCGGGTCCTCCAATAAGTAATATGCGGTTGCCACTGCATCTCCTTCCTCTTTTGTATCAAAATCGAAGTTTATACCTTCTATTGTTTTAGTGTAGACGTCCTTTTTTTCGCTCATTTAACAGTTCCTCCCGCTTTCTTAATCTCGTCTTGCAGATATCCCGCATATCCTGCAACATTCTCTACCTCGCCCTCGAGGTTGGCAATCTGCTGTTGCATTTGTGCCATCTGCTGCATCTGTGCTATCTCTTCCTTAATACGTTCCACGTTATCTCTCGCCCAGGGATAATGTGCCTTCTCCATATTCTGCCAGAATATAAGTCTTGTTTGAGGCTGTGCAGGGTCTCCGTAGGCTCCCTGCTGAAAGTTCATTCTATTCTCCTGCCACAAGGTCTCACGTGATTTTTCCAAGTCAATAGTTGCATCGGTACTAAACAAATATTGGTCGTTATAGTACCATTCTCCCGCACTATCTCTCTCAATAAAGTCGTAACGGTTAAACATTATATTCTGATAATTGCCGTGTGCATCTCTATACGTAGCAGGGCGAGGCTCGTCCGCATAGGCAAGATAATACTGAAAGATAATCTGGTCTATCTCGGCATAAGCGGCGTTCTTCATTTGTCGCTTAGAGTCAAGTCTGCCTGCTGCCTGCTGTATCTGAAGCATCTTTGCTTTTCCCGATTGTGCAGAACCGTCATACTGACCCTGGAAGGAATCTGTTATACCGAGTATTCTTTTAGCCTGGTCGTACATACGCTCTGCTTCGGCTATATCACGTGAAATATCGACCTGCAAATCGATTCTTCCAAACTGATTAAAGTTACTGGGATTCGCCTTAAATACCTTCTTAAAAATGCTATTATCAAGGTCACCTGTAAAGCTTTCGGGAACAATAGGATATACTCCGCTTCCCATAACTTTTTGAATTATGCGGCTCTCTATCTTATTTATTGCCTGTTGCTGTGGGCGAATAAATTCACAGTCCGACTGACCGAAGAGATTATTTTCCTCGCTCGTATTCTTGCGTATGACGATAGGGAGAACGCTCATTTTAAAGTATGGAAGCTTTGTTTGTTCAAGCACAGGTACTTCTACCGGCATAGTTGCGGGAAGACCAAGCTCATCAAATGCCATACTTCCATCCGGATTATTAGCCTGTATCTGCTTTGTTTCAGTAACATATACCCCGTCTTTTATCTTTGGTGACATTGCGGGGATAACAGATCCGTCCGAAAGCTTTATATCTCTCTTTATTTCCTCGAACTCTTCGTTTTGAAGTTCAAATTTAGGCTTGTCGCAATTGCAAAGGCCCTCACGTTTGCCGCACTTCTTGCATACCTTTCTCTTTCTTGAATAATAATCATCAATATCGAGAAGTTCTGTATCGGCTGACCAAACGTACTGACAGATTTTGTCCTCATCATTCTTGTAGTAACAAACGTATAGTGTAGCCGTCTTATCATCGGCGGTTTCACTTGATTCTGCTTCATCGGCGACCTCGGGAGTTACGCCGTATCTGCGTTCTATATCTTCCTTGGTTGTATCAAAGGTTACAAAGCAGTACTCCATCTCCTGAACATCATATATGTAAGGCTGTCCTGTGAACTTCTGCGGACTGAGACAATTTACCTTTATGTCACCTATTGTGTGATGTGTCATTATTGAGTTATCCCACTCTACAAGCCATACACTACCGCCATAGATAGGGTTATATCGCTCGTCTATATCATTCATCTTTTCAAAAGGTAGCTCGTTGCGCTTGTTAAGTAAAAGTGTTTCAATGCTCTTGGCATTTCTTTCGTTCTTTTCACTGAATATCTTCGGTGAAACAGCGGGTGTAGGAATGTAGCTTGTAACCTGCGATTCTACAAGCTCATAGGTAACGTTTCTTCCTTGAGTTGCTTTCACATCAGAGCCATCAATCTCAAGGTCACCCTTATACTGTTTAAAGTTCTTTTCAAGCTGCTCATAAAGTGAATCTGCGGTCGCTCTTGCCTCATCGTAAAGGTCTTGAAAGAAGGCAAGTTTTCCGCCGTTTTTAGTATCAATATTCATATTTCGGGGGGTCCTCCGTATTTCTTTATTATTATTTGTCTTTCTTCTTCAGTTGCATTAAAATAGTCCTCAAGAACATCTGCTCGGTATTTCACTCGCTTTATAATTTGATTGTTCTCGGGAGATACCCAATATATAGCAAAGTAACGCAGTGCATCGGGACTGTGTGTTATATCGTGTGGCTCATTCATAGTATCAGTTGGACGTTTTGGATCTCGCAACAACTCGGGCAAGTTTTTTATTAAACGAGTGCAAGTTTTGAATATGTGGAGCCTACTATTACCTTCTAAATCTTGTCTCAAAAGCTCCTTGATAGCAAGCCAACCCGCTTCTCTATCGTTGTTTGATTTTGTCAAAGTAAGTCCTGCTTCTTGAAACAACAAAGCCTTGCTTTTTCCCGTTTCTTGCGAGCGGTTCCAAAGATCAGGCGGAGCAAGTACACAATATATATTCTCATCGGCAGTTCGCATACCGTTAATTGCCTCAGCGGCTGCACTTATCGGCAAATCACTTTGGCAAAGCTCCTTATATACGTAACAATTCATTGAATTATCTACAGCAATCCAATATGCCGCAAGCATATCAAGACCATAGTCAATACTGATATAACGCCGCCATTCTTTAGGTATAATAAACGGTTCACAGGTGTGTATCTCTCGTCTGAATTCAGCAAAATACTGACCTTCCGCAACATCCCACGAGCCGTATCTCCAACGCTCTTTCATTCCTTCGGGCAGGGAGTCGAGCTGTTTAACGTAGTCGGGGTTTTTTCGCATAAGTATCTCGTTATCATCAACGAGCGACTGTATAAACATAAAATCGTCGGGATTCTCTCCCGGCAAGTAATCTCTGCTTACAAATAAACGCTTTACCCAAAGAAATCCAATGCCGTCAGGATTGCAGGTAAGGTACATTCTTTTCGGAAAATCATTTGCTCCACGAAGACAAGCTTTAAGAACGTGAAATACAAGCTCTGAAAACTGTGTAGCTTCTTCAAGAAAAATAACGTCATATTCCTGACCTTGATACTGTAAAGCATCACTGTCATTTGCAAAATATGAACACTTTATTCGAGAACCGTTTCTAAAACAGAAGGCTTTATCCGTCTCCTTATATGGTGCAAGTTCAGAAGGAAGCTCAGCACGCAGAGGAAGTATATGGTTATCCCTTAGATCCGTATAGGTCTTACGGATTATAAGAATCTTTATTCCTTCCCATTTTAGAGCTAACCGCTTTGCCTTTTCTCGAACGGACCAAGATTTTCCACCGCCTCTTGCACCACCAAAAGCAACGTACCTGGCGGTAGCCATCATAAATTCCTTTTGCTTGGGCTGAGGTTTTCCGAGAACCACCGGAACAGTCATCAGTTACTCTCCTCGTCTATCTCATCGGGAAGTGATACATTAAACGTTACCTCGCTCTTATTCTCTACCTTTTCGGTCATACCGTGCTCGTTTACTGCAAGTAACTTTGCAAACATCGGATTATACATCCCTCTCAACGTATTTTGAATAAGAGTTATCTTCTGCATCTCTTTCGCACGCACATAAGCATTCGCAAAACGGCGGCTCTGATCACGCCAATTAAGTAGTGTGTTTACGGTTACACCGAGCTTTGCCGCAAACCCTTCGAACGTAGGATAGTCGTTAGCTATAACCACAGGTGTACGTTTTATCAATTTTCCATCGCCGTTAAATACTTCACGGTACTCTATTCTCGTAGAAGGTTGATTAAAGTACTCTATAAGCTCGTCCGCATATTTTTCGTGATACTTACAAGCAGCGGCATTTTCCTTTTGAAAACGAGTTTCCTCGCCTATTTTATTATCTTTTGTAAATCTTCCCCTCTCGTCTCGCCCGGGAGATTTTTTCTTTTCTTGGCTCATTTGTTATCTCCTTTCTAAAAAACAAAAGAGCCACGGATACCGTCTCTTCGGTATCTATGGCTCTCAGCTCGTGGCTATATGGCACTGTAATTATTTTAAGTATAACACAAATTTAGGTCTAATTTGTCGCCATTAATTACCCTGTAACTTCTAACTTTTATTTAAAAGTGATAATTCGACAGCGATGTCGTAAATGAGTTTACGCCGTCTGCGATAGTAAGCATTTTTTGAAAGCAACGACTGAACAAGTGACCTTTCGTACCCTACTCCCTTTATAATATCTTCAAGCATATACGTACGTATACCCGTTTCTATCTCAGAGAGTCCCTTGTCAATAGCAGAATTTAACTCAATATAACGCTCAAGGACTGCACCGGATATTGCAGAATGCTTTATAGCTCCCTCTCGACGATTATAATCAATGATTATGCATTTCACAACGTTTACCACGCTTGATGGTAGCTTATACTGAAAATATGTAGTTTTCCTTGACATTTCCCTCTCCTCGCTATTCTCCGTAAGATCTTTTAAGGGCCGCATTGAAAAAATCATCTAAATCATAAGAGCATCCAATACTTGATTTATTAGCATCAGTCTTGCTTTCATCCTCTAATTGCCAACAAAGTATAGCCGCATAGTGCGAATCGTACTTATAATTCTTTGCCTTAAGCTTCAAAGAAAACTGCTCAATAATTTCATCTGCCATTGGGAATCGCTTTACAAGCTCTGCATATTCTTCATCTTCAAGATAAACATTTTTAAACTGTCCGTACGGCTTCTTTGCGAGTGCGGTATCTCTCTCTAATTTAGTTTCCTTTACTTTACTTTCCTTTACTCTTATTTGCGTATTTGTGTTATCATTTTTTGAGTTTATGTTGTCATTTACCCAGTTTATGTCAACATTTTTGAAAAATTCGGCATAGTCAACCAAGAGGTACCGTTTTTCGAGATTGACATTTTTACGGCGACTGACCGCCTCAAAGTATCTTTTTTGAATTCCAACGGAAGTCAAAATCTCATACTTATCATACATCTCAATATCGAAGATACCCCTACGGATACAAGCGGATACTATTTCAGAAACGGCATTACCACCAAGGCCAACTGAACGCCCAAACAATAATGCAACCTCTTTTGTCCATTCACAGTAATAACCACGACTGTATATTCTTTGATACAGTTTGACAATTACCGCAAATCCTGTCAGTCCAAACTCCGCTTCTATCAGCTCAAATTTTTCGTCAAGAGACACATCAAAGGGAAAATAATCAACACCGTCTTTTATCGGTCTTGCCATTTTCCTCTACCCCCGTCATAACGGCAAATCGCCGTCACCCTCTACGTCCTCAAAATTCGCCGGAGACGGCGTATAGGCATCGGGGGGTGAATTCTCTTGGTTTTCTCCTAAAGACTTGCTATCGACAAATTTTACCTCGTCAACGATGATTTCAGTAATATATCGTTTTACGCCTTGGTTGTCGGTATACGAACGGTTTTGCAATTCCCCTATAAGACACACCGAAGAACCTTTGTGGAAATATTTTGACATCAGCTCGGCCGTCCCTCTCCAAGCAACAAAATTAAAGAAATCGGCAATAGGTTTGTTCTCTGCATCTTTTTTCTTTCGGTTTACGGCTATACTTCCGCCGATCACCGATACACCGCTTTGTGTTTGCTTTAACTCAATATCTGACGTAAGCCTTCCTGCGATAATTACTTTGTTTAAGTTAAAGTTAGACATTTATACTCCCTTCTTTTTCATCCCTCGCTGCAGGCGAGTGTATTATATTCCATTATCCAGGTCAACGGAATGGGTTTACCAAGCTTCAAACGGTACCCTATAAGCGAGGTTAACATTACCGCCCTCTCTGCCCTGTTATTTGCCCCTACATCTTCTTCAAAATGAGTGGGTTTAGTTGTTTTACCACTGGGAGCAGCTATGTAATTACAGTGCTCACAAATCAAGGTACTCCTGTTTAAACACTTAGAGCAATCAAACTCTTTTGCTTTTTCCATTTTAAAAATCCTTCTTTCTCAAATATTCATTTATTACTTATGCTTTTATATCAATTTTTCACTTATTGAAACAATCACCATTTTGGAAAAGATGTCATAATGTCGTCTTTTCGTTCCCTCACCTCATCAAGAGTCATAGCACGTACCTGTGCTGCTGATACAAATTGTGGATCCTGCTCCCTTTCCAATGTTCTTATAGCGTCTTGTTCGGATTTGAATACGTTTATTCCCCATCTTCCTCTCAGCAAATGACCAACGACAATACAAAGGTCCATCTTAGCTCCAATAAATGTTATTTCACTAACAATTCCTTTACTTATTATCTTCTTATCGGCTCGGGAACGTATCACCCAAACTGTGTCTCCTATCCTGCACGGTATATTCCACGTCATCATTCTTGATCCTTCTTCATTTCTTCAATAAGCCAAAGTGCTTTTTCGAAGTATGACTCGTGAAGCATGATCTTCCTCATTTTAAGCTCTGCTCTTATCTGCTCAAGAGAAAGGATGTTCTTTTCGATAAGTGTACACAATATGTGCTCTATCGGATACTGGTCAAGAGATTTTCCTGCATTTGACTGAAGATAGCCTTCGGCCCATTTGTAAAATCGTTCTTTCATTATTTCATCGAATTTTATTATTGCAGCCATTGTCTTACTCCTTTTTTACATTTCTATTATTGTACCTAATTTTGGACAGTTTTGTTCTTCCTTCTATTATTTGCTTGTGTCTTCATATCCACCCAGCGGCAGTTCTCGGGGCAGTAGTTTCCGTCAACGTCTATGCGGTCAAGGGTGCAAGCTCCTCGTGGGGCATTCTCATCGTAGCCGTTTGCCATAGCCCAATCGTGAAACGCTTGGAAATCATCACGCCACTCGTCACAGACGGTTATGCCTCGTCCGCCATAATGTTTATATCTTTTATTGTTTGGATTATAACAGCGGTCTTTCATTCCAGCAAAAACCTTATAAAGACGTGTTGTGTACATATTGTGCTTAATTACCTTCTCACGTGCTTTTGATATTCTTTCAGTTACTCTTTCTTTTCGTAAGCACCCACAACTTTGAGTATCTCCATATAATAATCTTTTTGACGAAACAAAACATATATTTCCACAATCACAGACACACTTCCAGATGATACGTCTGTTCTTTTGTTCCTCGGTCGGTTCAAGGGCAACAAGCCGACCGAATCTTTGACCTGTTAAATCTTTAGCTTTGCTCATAGAACCGATATCCCCGTGTGCTCAATGAATTTTTGCTTGCTTATGAAATATGTATAGTTTCTGCCACTCATTCGAACCGCACACCCCCAAGGTAACTTCCCTTGCTGAAGGGCTATTCTAATAAACTGCTCCGACATTCCTGTAAGACGAGCTGCTTCTTTAATCGTTAGTTTGTTCTCATGACTCATATTCATTCCCTCTCGTTTCTTTCTATTACAAACATAGCATACATAACCGATTGTTCAATGGCATTCCAAAACCAATCCCCCCATTGATTGCACCATTCCATACCACGTTGATTTTCGTAGTATAAAACCCATTCTTTGACAGTGTGGATTGTGGAATTGGTAGCCATAACTTCTAAAGCCTCGGAGAAATGCTTGATAGCTCTCATGTGTGTAGATTTCTGCCGCCAATGTTCATGGGTTTCAACCTCGTGCTGTAACTGACACGCAGCAATTTTCGATAATTCGGTAAATAAAGCTACCGTTTCTATGAGCTCTATATCCAAAATGTCTTTTACAGTGCTCATAACTTTTTTCCCTCGCTCAAATCGGGTTCGGGTTCTTGTAATAGCATTTTGGCAAACATACTCGCCTCACGCTCTATGGTAATTCCGATAAGCTCGTCAAGGGCTCTGATTATTTCTTTCCCCAAAGACGTTGGCTCCCAAAACCTTAATAGATAGTGCCCCACTTCGTGAGCAACAGTAAATCTTTGAAGATAAAGAGGTTGCTTTTCGTCAAAAATAATTATTGCCTTTCCTTCAGTCGCATCATAAACAATCTTTCCATATTCTTGACTTTTAAGATAGTTATGCTGCGTGGTGTCGATAAGGTGTATATCTAATGCCTTAACTATCTTAATCAAGTCAATAGTTCCCTCTCCGTTTATGTCCCTGCACAATCTCACCATTTCTGATATTTCTTTTGTATCTCTTACAAGGCTCATTTTTTCACCTCTACACTTTCCAATACATAGGGAGAACACCTACCGAGAAGATACTCAGCGAATAAATCAGCTTCCCTCTCGGTGTTTATAAATTTTAGCATTTCTATGCACTCAATTATCCAATTAAGCGTGTCTCGGGTTTCCCAATGCCTTAGCATATAGTGCCCTATCTCGTGTGCCAAAGTAAACTCTTTTTGCTCTGTTGTACGTGTTTCGTCATAGATAACGAATCCTTGTTTACCATCATAGTGAAACTTTCCATTCTCCGTGTCTTTAAGTTGAAGTTCCGGGGAATCTTCTAAAGATTCGTTTCGTATTACCTTTAACCCTAAATCTCGGGCGAGCTTGCCGATCTTCATTCTACCGTCCTCGGTAAACTCCATTTTTGCCCGGCACTCTGCCGCAAGTCTTCTAATCTCTTCATCCTTACGTGATACTTGTAACCATCCCATTTTTCTTCCTCCTTTTTGCACTCGATTTTAGTGCAAATTTATTATAGCACTAATTTTTAGTGTTGTAAAGAGACAAAATGCACAAACTTTTAGTGCATTTTTTGTTTATTTTTGCACTTGTTTTTAGTGTTGATTTTTGTTATACTATATCGTAACAAAAAAATAGAAAGGAAGAAGATTAATGTCTATTCGTTATAAAATTGATGTTATGTCGGCATTAAAAGATGCTGGATATAGCACTACAAGAATACGCAATGAAAAACTCATCGGGCAATCCTATCTACAACAAATACGACACGGAGAAATCGTTTCAAATGCTTGTCTTGACAAGCTTTGCGAGTTACTCAAGTGTCAACCCGGCGACATCATCGAATACGTAGAAGATGAGAACAAATAAGTTGCCCTAAAGGAGAGGAAAGTTTTTCCTCTCCTTTTTATGTAGATACGAGAACATCACTCGAAAGGATACAAAACGGACGCACGCCGATGTGGCTAAAGTAGTAGTAATTGCCGATACCGCCAGCCGGCGAGACGACTTTTACCCATCTATCGTTCTCGTGTCGTTTCGTACTATGAGGAGTAGCTAACCACCACCATTTCTCAAGACGTTCCTTATCGAGTACGTCAACAAATTCACGGTACTGCTCTGTAGTAAGCAAGGACACCCTCTCAACCACATTACCATAGTCCTTGAGTCCATCATCAGACGTGAGGTCCACAACGTGCTCTATGACGTTTTCTTCACCTACAAGAGAGGAAAGCTCGTCCGCAAACTTCGAGAGCACAGGACGTATATTAGACTCCCCGTAATCGTTGTTATTCTCCCCAAAAACAACGTCATCATCTCCAAGAAGGTCCTTCAAGATAAGGTGCGTTTCTCCCGCTCCTTGCTTTAAGACTATGAACTCATAGTCGCCAATCTTGGCAGTGTCTCCTACAGCCTTCTCGGCAAGGAACATTTTGGGAGCTACGTTAAAGCTGTTTGCTATCTGATGAGCCTGCTCCTCGGTCAGCTCGATCTTAGTTCCGTTGAGATAGAAATAGTTTTTCATATTTTGTTTTTTCCTTTCTTTCGTTGAATTCGTCGCAAGTCTTTCCGTCAAAGCATTCGCAGCCCTCGAAATATGTACAGTTGCGACAGTCCTTTTTTATTGTGCTTGTTTTAATTATGCTTATAAAGTTAAATATCTTGGAGTTTTTGAGCGATTTCAGCCAAAACATACCCTCGTTGTATTGTACGATGCAGTCAACGATTATAAGCTCCCCGGCACTCCAAACACCGGCACTAAGTATGTCTCCCTCGAATATCTCAAGACCGTATTTATCGGTGACACCTGTTGAACGTTTCTCCGCTTCCATATCACTCACCGCCTTCGATAAAATTGACAAACTTTTCGTAACAATCTTCGCAAAGGTCTATTCTTTGTCCCGGCATTGACCTATGTTCTCCAACGGCCCACAACTGTATTTTGGCAGATGATATCTTGATATCATAACTTGTAATTTCTCTGCCGCATCTATCGCAGACAACCTCTACTTTTTGTGACATACTACTCGCCGCCTTTTCCTTTTGGGAACTCAGCAACTATGTAAATAGTGTCATCAGAAGCACATATACACGCTACGCACATCTTGTTTATTGGGTTATCCCTATTTATGCCTTTTACGAGTCCTTCATAAATAGTCATTTTGTCAACGGCCTTGCCGAAATCGTTTATAACAACCTCGTCGTTTTTGTCCATAACGTGAAGTAACTGTGATACCCTCATTACTTACCCTCTCTTTCCTCAAGTGCCTTTTCTGCTTCCTCTCGGGAGAGGAATACGGTTTTGCCAAAATCTTTAAGAGCTTTACCGACGTTATAGTAATCGAGTTTAGCTTCTCGGATATAATAAAACACACCCTTATACTTTCCTTGTTTTTCAACAACTCGGTAATACTTAGTACCAATTGGTGCAGGCGGCACTATAACTCCATTTGCAAGTAGATAGTCTGCAACCACGTCCATTTGTGGGCAGTCCTTTTCAATCGCCACTTTTTCAAGCAGCTCTATCAATCTTTTTCTCTCAATCATACCTGCACCCCTAAAGCCTTTCGCTTTCTATACTCTCGCTGATAGGCGTTCCATCTTTCCCTGTTCCGCTCACGCCAATGCTTCTGAGAAGCTTTCATCGTCTCCTTGAAGGCTTCATCGTTCTTGTGTTCTTGGCGGTAAGCCTTAGCATATTCCCTATTTTTCTCTCTACGGGCGGCATTGTACTCTTGACAGTACTTATCGAATTTTTCTTTATTTCGCATTCTCCACCGCTTTTGAGTCACATAGGCTTGCTCTTTATGCTCTTGCCGATACCGCTTCATATAAGCAGCTATCTCTTCTTTAGTCTTTGCCATTGGTGTCCTCCCTCATTGTAGGCACGAAAGGTCTTCTTCTTCAAGCCTTATTGAGTATTTGTTTCCTCGCTTATCTATGAGCCATACACAGCCACCCTGCTCGGTGCATCTCTTTATAAGTTCATTAAGTTCCTTCTCGATGTCCACGTTCTTGCTCCTTATGCTCTTACTGATGTTTCCTCATATACTCGGAACGTACTTCTTTAGTCATTACTATATATCCCTCTCAATAAAATATTTCTATTTCAGAAAAGCATTATAATTTTTCGTTCTACGAAATCATAACCTCATGCAACTGTGCCATGTCGGTTATCTTACGTTTACAATACTGTGGCAGATTAGCTCTTACGAGTGCTTCTGCTACTGCTGGACAAACAGCATTGCCGCAGCGAGCAACTTGGTCAGCACGGCTTATAGGATTACCGCTAATATCTCGGTCAATGATATAATCGTGCGGAAAGCCCATTGCGTCATAAAGCTCACGTGGGGTTAGCATTCTCAAGCCTATATCGGATATAAAATACCATATACCCCAAATATTCAAGAGCAGGACCTCATCGTCTTTAAGCTCATATCCGCAGTATTTATTCAGAAGCTCTCGCACCTGCGGCCAATATTTAAGTGTTGCAGTGTCTCCGTCGAACTTTGCTATCGTCGTGCGAATATCCGCAAACTGACCGTCACGTGCTGTAATAGTCATAAGAGGATCCTGCACCGCTTGCCCCTTGTCCTGCCCTTTAAAGTGAGCAAGATGGGCAAGAGTGAGTGCATTATGGTCAACTGCGGTAACGGTAGGTGTTGGCTCGTTAACATCTGCTCCGTCAACGCCCGTAAAGAACTTTGAAAGGAACGCAGAGGTAACTCCCTCACGCTCCATTGTAGTAATAGTAGCTAATGGCTTCTCAACAGAATGATAATGACCTTCGCCACTAAAATACTGTACCAAATAAGCGGTAGAAAGACCGTATCTATTAGCAGCATCTACTGTGTGTATAGGTTGTTCTACTGTTTGACCACGCACCTCTTTCTCGCTCTGCTCGGTATGATATTGAATGAGTGTTGGTGCCACTATATAATTACGGTCACCCGTAGTTATAGTGGGAACAGGTTCATTCATTTCATGTGGAGCATTACCCGTGTTGTTGCTCATAACGTAAGGAGACATCTTCGGCACAGCTACCTCGTGAGCACCTACCGATGTAATGGTAGAAAGAGGCTTAGTTACGTCCTGTGCTCCATTTTGAAATTTGTGTTGACATAGAAAAGGTGTCATCTTCGGATTACAAGCATATTGCTTTACGTTTCCCACAACGGTAGATAATGGCTCCTTGATGTCGTGTACTCGGGGCTTCTGCCCCACGTTCTCACCGTAACCGATAGGAACTATAAAAGGCTCTCCGCTTTTAAGCACAAACTTATCGAGACCTCTCGCAATGCGGCGTAGAGTGTTATCCTTCAAAGGTCTCATAGCATTGATGCCGTACTGCTTCTTTATCTCTGCTTTGCTTGAAAATATCGAGGGACAAGGTACAGACCAATCTATAATCTCTGACGCTGACCGCCATGGAAGATACTTTCCGTTTCTTACATCATCGTTGTCCCTCGGTGCGTGTGTTCTTTCAGGCCATACGATAGGCTTGCCGTCACAACGTGCTATAAGATGAAAGCGTGTTCTGATAGTCGGTGCACCGTAATCAGCGGCACACAGCTTGTTCGTCTCAACTACATATCCAAGGTCCTCAAGCTGCTTGAGCCATTTTCTATAGGTCTCTCCCGATTTGCTTTTCACGGGCTTGCCTTTTCGCACTGGCCCCCACGTAACAAATTCGGGTACGTTCTCAAGCATAATAACGTCAGGACGAACAGCAGCAGCCCATTTAAGAACAACCCACGCAAGACCTCGAATTTTCTTATCTACAAGTGCGGCTCCCTTTGCCCTTGAGAAATGCTTGCAGTCGGGAGAAAACCACGCAAGACGCACGTGTCTGCCTCTCACAGCCGTCTTTGGATCTACCGCCCATATATCCTCTATGTAATGCTCTGTAAAGGGGTGATTTCGGCGGTGCATCATTATTGCCGCCTCGTTATGATTTATAGCAATGTCAACGGGGTGTCCCGTCGCAAGCTCTATGCCTGTGGACGCTCCGCCACCCCCGGCAAAGCTGTCCACAATGCAATCGTCAAAAATTCCGTATTGATAGCTCATTTTTCCTCTTGATTTTTTTACCTTAGTGTGATATAATAGAAGAGGTATAAGTGTTTGAGTTTATACTACCTTCTATTTGGACGTCCGAGTCGCCTAATCGGACGTCCTTTTCTTTTTGCGATTTTGCTTTTTTTCTGCAATCATTCGGTCATATGCGGTCATACAAGTATATTTGCAGAAATACTTTTTTCCTTTGTGTTCCGTAACATTTGTATATCTAACAAATACCCACTCGGGCCGAACTATGAATACTTTACCGCAAGTCTCGCATGTTGCTTCGGCTATGCCGAACTCAATCGTCTTCTTCGGTGTTTTTGTCATCGTATATGTAACCCGCCTTTTTTGCTTCCTCTCTCGCCTCAAGATATTTATAGCCGAGGAAAGCTATAATAACCGTCCCGCCTAATGACAGTATTATGTCAAGCATTACACTAACCTCCTTTCTTTTTATCAAGACACGGATATACCCGTGTGCTCTATGAACTTCTCCTTGCTGATAAAATAAGTGTATCGCCTACCACTCATTTGAACAGCATACCCCCAAGGGAGTATCCCTCTCTGCAACGCTATCCGCACAAATTGTTCAGATACCCCCATTAAACTTGCGGCTTGCTTTATCGTCAATCTATTACTCATATTTATACCGTCTCCCTTCTATTTGATAGATAAATCACCAAAAAAGATTGCCGCATCTCGATAAAGATTCTTTAAAGAATTTGGACAACCAAATGGTTTGCCTCGCTCTTTTATCTCGCTGATATGATTGGAAATACCGTTTTTCCAAAGTACGTATTCCGCCTCTTTATCCTCATAAACCCTTTCATACAAAACATCCCAAATATCATCTTTGGTTAATTTAATTCCAAATTTTTCTTTGAGATAGTCACATATTGCCTGTTCCTCACGCCAACCGTATTCATAATCGGCATTATTCATATCAGCAATTAACTCTTGTAGGCAAAAGTTTTTTTCAATCATTTTCAGTGCTTGAATACGTCTATTAAATATCGCTTCATCACTATAAAACTCTTGCTTACCTTCTTCGTACATTTTTTCGTAATTTACCTCTAATTTCATTTTTATACTACCTTCTTTCTATTTTAACTTGAATTTAGGTCCGATTTGTCGCCATTAATTCCGCTCACTGTGATTGTTCATAAATCTTTTGCAGCTATATCCTTAAATTCTTTACGTACCCCTTTTAATAGAAGCTTCACATCTTTCAATGGGGTGGAAGCATCAGATGTAAAATTATCCCAGTCGAGTTGTCTAAACCAATAGTAAAGATGAGACATTGCACTTAAATAAACCTCTTCCGGTTCACTATTAACAATCTTGCTTAAAAGAAAATCAAGTACGCTCGGTTCAATATCTTCATAAGCAACAGATTTTATCTTGGCAAAGATCGAGGAAGAACTATCCTCGCAATGATACGTATTCTTTATAAAATTCGCTATGTTGGTATATTTTTTGAGTTCAAGGTGCTTTTCATTAAGCAAGACATAAGCCACAAACTCCCTCAGCTCGGGCGTCTCATATATCATTTGAATAGCCTTAGCTCGTCTTTCAATTCTTTCCATTTCTTTCATACCGTCTCCCTCACTATAAGATCGTCCACCGAACACTGAACAAGATCTGCCATACCGACAAGCTGTTCAAAATTTGGCTTTCTCGTTCCTGCAATGATGTAGTGCACAAGTGGCGGAGTATATCCTATATAATCCGCTACCTTTCTCTCCGTAAGCTTATGCTTGTCCATAAGCTCCCTGTACTTCTTTCCATTAAATCTTGGCATTAAACCTTCTCCTTTCTTTTGCTAACAGTTTTATTGACTTTTTTACTGTTTTGTGATATAATGAAAATTACTAAAAAAATTAGCGAGAATTTCCAGCTCGTTTTTTTATGGTTGTTCTTGCTAATTTTGTTTACGGTTATATTATATCTAGATTATCTTGATTTGTCAATTGAATTTCTCTTTTTTCTAGATTTTCGGTGTATTTTACAAATTCACAACATAATTTTTGTGCAAAAAAGAAAAACCTGCACAAGGCAGGTTTGGAAGGATTATTATGGAAAAAATAAAATATGCAGAGATTTCTATGAAATGTCCGTTCTCAAATAAAAATGAAAAGGTTTGGGTTAGATATATGGAATCAGATGGAAAGTGCCTTATAAAGAAAGGATTAGGTTGCGAAAAGAATTTTCACGATTGCAAGAAATGCGATAAATGTCTTGAAAAAGCGGAACAAATGTTCACAGAAACGTTTCAAGCAAACTGATCGCCTTTTCTAATGCTTCGTCATACGCGGAAAACAAAAGTTCTACTTTTTTCTTCTCGCCTACATCTTTATTCACCGAGGACCATCGACGAGCAATCACTTTTATTGCTTCGTTGTCTTTGTGTGAAAGATCGTTTCTCAAAGACTTTAGATTACCTATAATATCCTTTGCTTCTTTTTGCTCTATGATGAGATCTCGCTCCCTCTCAAGGCAATTTATAGCGGTAACAAGATCCCTCTCAAATATAGCAGCCATAAAATTTGGATCAGTTGCAAAGCTAAATCGTTGATGATAAGAATGAAGCATTCTCAAGAGCTCTATCGCAGATTCTATTTCGGCTTTTTTATCCGAAAATTTAATTCCCTCAGGTGATATTTCACAATATCTTGGCATTAAATTGTTTTTCATTTTACTACCCTCCCAAAATTAACTTTGTAGCTATATTATAATCTAGAATATCTAGGAATGTCAATATTAAGAAAGGAAAAATTTATGTTTTACGATATTTTTTTAGCTTTATGTATTCAAAAAAATGTAAAACCCAATAATGTCACAAAAGCAATAGGTTTAAGTACAGCTGCGGCTACCGATTGGAAAAATGGTAGCATACCTAGAGATATTACACTAAAAAAACTTGCTAATTACTTCGATGTTCCCGTAGAACATTTCAAAGTTCAAACTGATGAGAAAACACAATCAAACATTCAATTTCCTTTCACCGATGAGGAAATTGCCTTAATAATTGCTTATCGGTCTCAACCTGAAGTTCAAACTGCTGTTAAAAGAATTCTCGGCATCAATTCCGACTATATAGAAATTTATAATGCTGCGAATTCTGAAGAAAACAATCCCCCAAAAACATCAAAAATTTTCAAAGGCGAGATAAACAAAATGAAAATCATACCTTTCACAGATCAAGATTTGAAATAACATATAGAAGGTACTTATGAAAAACACGATAAAATCCCTTATAGAGTATTATCATACTTCTGTAGAAGATGTAGCAAATAGCATAAATATGCCAGTTGAAAATATTATGGTTTATTATAACAACAAAAATCTTAAACCATCTATGCACATTGCATTAGCTATTGCACAACACTTTAGCGTTGATGTAAGATTCATTTTTAATATTCCATATATTTGCGAAAAGACGTACGAAGATCTTCGTGCAGATCTTCAAGTTGATCTGCAAACAGCTGGGGACGCAAAGGAAGCTATGAAGTTTAAGTACCTAAAAGGATACTATCCGGAAGATGTTATAACAAACTGCCATAAAAAAGTGTTTATAGCTATGAGTTTCGATTTTAAAAATCAAAAATTGTGTCAAATCCGTGATAATATAAAAAAAGGAATTGAAAACACCAGCTATGAACCTATCATTATGAGCGAAGTTCATTCAAACAATTACATAACAGATGATATAATCCGATTTATAAAAGATTCCCAGTTCTTAGTTTTAGATACAACATTCGAAAATTACGGAGCCTATTATGAAGCGGGCTTTGCGAAAGGATTAGGTAAAGAAGTTATTATTTGTTGTAAAAAATCGGTGTTTGACAAACGAAAAGACCATTTTGATATAAATCACATTAACCATGTTCTTTGGGAAGATGGGGAAGATCTAATAAAGCAATTATCTGAACGAATTAATCACACCATTGTTATTCCTCTTTATGACGCCGCTCTTTCAGAAAATAACAATCCACCTCAAATAAAAGAAGAAACAAAAAGCTTTTTTAATAAAATGAAGAAAGAATCCTTCTCAGATCAAAACTTGCAAAAATAAAACGAGCACTCAGATTAAATGTACTACGGAATATATAAAGAAATTCGCAATAGTTCATGGAGATGTCTTATAGACTTCAAAATTAATCATTTACCCATAGATGTATTAGACATTGCCCTAAAGTCAAAAGTACATGTAATTAGGAACAGTCATGTCAATGTTCTGAAACCAAATGAATATGGAAAATCGTATTTTGATGGTGATACTTGGATAATTGTCTACGATGATTTACGAGATATACCCACATGCCGTTTCACCATAGCACACGAACTCGGACATTTCTTTCTTGGTCATGCACTTGTATATTCAAGATATGCAAATGAAAAGAAACCTTACAAAAAGCATCCTGCAGAAAAACAAGCCGATTCATTCGCCCTACGTCTTCTCTGCCCTGCGTGTGTTTTGAAGGATTTAAACATTTCCTCTGCCGAGGACATTGCCAAATATTGCAGAGTACCAATCGAATGGGCGGAGAAAAGATATGTCAGACTAAAAGCACTTAAGGAGCGAGACAAATTCTTCACAGACCCTCTCGAACGAGAAGTTTACGATAATTTCAACAACTATTTAAAAACGGTTAAACGAAAAAAGAGGTAATATTATGGATACCATTGGAGATATAATCGCTATTGCATTTTTTGCAGCATTTACTTTATTCTTCTTTCTCCCTGTTATAAGCGATGGAATAGGAAACAGCCTTAAGGATAGGAAAAAGCTGCGCAAAGAAATTGAAGAAGCCAACAGATATAAAGAAGATCTCAAAAAGAAACAGGAACAGTTAGCAGATAAAGAAAAGGAATATCAAAATCTTACTGAATTTCATCAGGCGTTTGACCAAGAGAAGTTAGATTTTTATAAGGCTATGGGAATGTTTGATAGAGAACGTAGCCTTGCGTTAAAGCATCTCAAATCAAATATCAAAGAGCAGTACAATATTGATGCCTTTTTCGAAAGTATTATTCGAGGAAGACTTTATAATGCAGATCGTACCGATCTTGAAATTATAGACCTTGACGTAAATACAACTATGCGTTCCGGCAATCATTCCTTTGAAGTATCACTTGCAAAATGCGGCTGTAGTGATTTCCAAAGACATCCGGGCAAACCTTGCAAACATATGCTCTATTTGGCATATTCGTTGGGTATTATGCAGCTCTATCCCGAAATGCACGATAAGACTTTGAAGAATATACGAACAATATTAGACGAAAAAGTTAAGGAAAAGAAAAAATTAGAGTCAAATATTAAAGAATTAAGAAAATAAAACCGCCCTCTCGGACGGTTAATATAAATTTTAAAAGAAAGGAGGATAATTATGCGATTACCAAACGGATACGGTGGTATAACCAAGCTATCAGGCAACAGGCGAAATCCTTGGCGTGTAAGAGTGACTGTAGGCTGGACAATTGATGAAAAAACTCAAAAAACCAAACAGCAATATGCTACTATTGGATATTATCCAACAAAGCAGAAGGCTCTACAAGCTCTTGCCGATTACAATGCCAACCCATATAACTTGGAAACAAATAACATAACGTTTGCCGAAGTTTATGAAAAATGGTCTGAAAAGAAATTTGAAGAAATAAGTGCCTCAAATATACAAGGATATAAGGCTGCCTACAAGCTTTGTCACCCACTATACAAAACAAAGTTTGTGGACCTTAAACTTGTTCACTTGCAGCACGTTGTTGATACTTCTAAAAAAGCTTATCCAACACTAAAAAAACTCAAAATTCTCTTCAACCAATTATTCGACTATGCCGTTATGCATGAGATAATTTCCAAGGATAAGAATGTTGTTGAGTTCCTCAATATAGGAAAAGAAGAAAAAAGCACTAAGCATTATCGTTTTACCGAATACGAAGTTAATACTTTATGGCAATGGGCTCCAAACAACGACTATGTGCAGGTCATTCTTATGCTTATATATTCAGGGGTTCGCCCTGGTGAGCTTTTCAACCTAAAAGCCGCAGATGTTGATCTCGAGAATCATTTCTTTACGATTCAAAAAGGAAAAAACGTAAATGCAGCGAGAAAAGTTCCAATTCACGACAGGACTCTACCATTTTTTAAAAATTGGCTAAGCAAGAACAATGAATATCTCATTACTAATTTAAGCGGCAGAAAATTTCAATTTGACACCAATCACGGCTCATACACCGACAGCTTCTTTATACCATTACTTGCCGATATGGGTATATTAGAATATACGAATGATAACGGCGAAATAAAAAAACATCTCCCCGACGACACAAGACACACCTTTACAACTATGTGGCGTGAAAAACGTCTCGATGAAGCTATGCGGAGAAAAATACAAGGGCATAGTGGCAAAGGCATTGGAGAGATTGTTTATACTCACTTTGAACTAACAAAATTATATGAAGAGCTGAACAAGCTCTAATTATTTTGTGTTTTACGTGTGACTTGTGTGTGTATTACAGTCCCGAAATTGCACAAATTTAGACGAAATAAATAAAAAGAAAAACCCCAAAAACAAAGTGTTTTCGAGGTTTTTCATATCGAAGGTGATTATCTCTTCGAGAACTGA
>JAFVSI010000039.1 GCA_017503865.1 Clostridia bacterium
GTAAAAAGCCATCGGTCAAAAGCGGTAGCAAGCAAGTAAAACCGCAAGCAAAAATTACAAACGGTAACAAAGGCTCGAATGTAAGTGCTTCCGACTATATAAACAAGTTGATATCTTCGGGTGCTAACAAGGACAGGGTAGCTAATGAAATTAGCCTTGCACTTCGAGAAGGGGCAATCACCGAGAAAGAAGCAACACAGCTTCGAAACGAGTTTACGCCAAGAGGAATCCAATGGATTTAAAAAGGGGGGATAGCTTTGTCTAATTATTGGAAAAAGAAATTAGAAGAACTAACTGAGGAAGAAAAGAACAAAACCTTAAAAACTTCTCAAGAATCAAGCACCCCCTCTAATTATTGGCAGCAAAAACTTGACGAGCTTGAAGAGTCAGAAAGAAAAAAGAATACCACAACAACGGCAAAGGACGATGACATAGCTCCCGTAACAATTACCGAAGAAGACCGTAATAGGCTTAAATCATTGAAAGGCTTTGACGAAGAAGAAGATGACGAACGCACTTGGTTTCAAAAAGGTGCTTTTGAGGACGGTTATCAGTTTGGAGACGTATTAAGGTCTATCTCTGCTTCTTCGGAAGATTTGGCTAACAACGTTATGGCGGGAATACTCGGTATCGGGGAAAAGGTTGTAGATGCGGGTGCTTATGTTGTCGGTGCTACGGGTAAACTCTTTGGAGCTGATGAATTTGCCGAGAAAACAAAGGACTTTATAGCAAAGGACTTGTATGACGAAAAAGAGCTTGCCAAAAAGCTCGATTTAGTAGGAAATCCCATTTACGCATTGACAACGAAAAAGATACTCGGTATAGACGAAGATAAAGACTCGGTTTTTGGTGATAAAACCGACTCGGTAGCACAATCGGGCGGTCAGTTGATAACACAAATAGGCTTACAAGCCGTTGGTGTTCCTTGGTTTGTTACATCAGGTGTAACGAGTTTCGGTAGCGAGGTTGAGGGTGCTTTCAATGAGGGTGCAACCTACGGCGAAGCGGGTTTGAGTGGTGCTATAACGGCGGGTGCTGAAATACTGACAGAAAAATTATCAGGCGGTATCAAATTTGGCAATATGGGTACGCTTGACGATGGACTCACAAAAGCTCTCGCAAGGGGCATTTCTAACAAATTCGTGCGTTCGGCTGCAAAGCTCGGTATGGACGTTGTGGGCGAGGGTGCTGAGGAATGGCTTTCTGAGGACATTGGCAGATTTGGTCAATGGCTTACATATCAGGACGATAAGACACTTACTGAAATGCTTTGGTCAGAAGAAGCTATGGAAGCGAAGATTGAAGCGTTTATAGGCGGTGGTATGCTTGGTGGCGTTGGTAGTGTTACTCAAGGCATACAAGCCAAAGCAAAGGGCGTAGATGCTACATCAGGCTTAACGGCAAACGAAGAAGCAGTATTCAAAAAGATATTTGAAGATCGTGTAGCGGAAGCCGAAAAGAACGGCGAAAAGCTGACTCTTGGAGAAAAGACAAAGCTCCATAACGAAATCCTTGAGCAGATGGAAAAAGGCTATATCTCTACTGACACCATTGAGGAAGTGCTTGGCGGTGAAACCTATAAAAACTACAAGGACACGGTAGATAGCGAGGAAGCCATACTCAAGGAATTTGAGGAATTAGGCAATAAGCAAAATCCTACTCTTGCGGAGCAGACGAGATACGTTGAATTAAAGGCGAAGGTAGAGGAAATCAAGAACAGCACACAGCGTAAGGACCTTAAAACTAAATTGAGCGAGGAAGTTTTCTCTCTCGCTAAAGATAGTAAACTCGCAGAAAGCTACTACGAGGGTGCAAGACGAGGACAGGCTTTTGAAGCTGATTTGTCGCAGTACGATGACACACAGAAAGCTACAATACAGAGTGCTATTGATAGCGGAATACTGAATAACTCACGGAAAACACACGAGTTTGTTGATTTTGTAGCCAAAATATCAGCAGACAAGGGTGTTTCTTTTAATTTTGCCGATAATGAGAAAATCGCAAATACAAGTTTTGCGGTAGAGGGTGCTATCGTCAACGGCTACAAGGTTACAAACGAGGACGGAAGCATAGGTATAACGGTAAATATCGAGTCACCTAAATATCTTAATTCCGTTGTCGGTCACGAAGTTACGCACGTCCTTGAGGGTACGGAGCTTTACGGAGAATTGCAAAAGACTCTGTTTGAATATGCAAAGTCCAAAGGCGAGTACGACAGCAGAAGGGCAGCCCTCGGCGAACTGTATGCTGAGAAAGATATTGATACAGAGCTTACGGCAGATTTGGTCGGCGACTACCTCTTTACCGACAGCGACTTTATCAACAATCTATCCACAAAAAACAGGAACGTATTTCAGAAGATATATGACGAGATCAAGTACCTTTGCAAAGTCGCAACGGCGGGAAGCAAAGAAGCGAGAGAGCTTGAGAAGGTCAAAAAGGCTTTTGAGAAGGCGTATAAAGAGAGTGGCAAGGCGAGTGCTAAAACAGAGTATTCTCTTACTCCCGTAGAAGCCGTGCAGCCGAAGTCTAACAAGTGGAACAGAACACTCACAACGGAAGAAGCAAAAGCGAGATTTCCGAAGTTATGGGACGTTACCGCAGACGAGAGCGAAGCGAGAAACCCGACACAGATTTCAAGTACAGTAAATTCGTACAGGAAAGTCTATAACTTCCTTCAGAACGAGGGATTTGACGGAACAATACTTGATGCTTCAAGTGGTCTTGGCTACGGCACAAAGGCGGGAATAGAGGAATACGGCTTTGATGTTGAGGATATAGAGCCTTACCCCGATAAGAGCTACAATCCGAAATACAAAGATTATTCCGCTTTGGATAAGAAATACGATGTTGTTATCAGTAACGCCGTGCTGAATGTTCTTCCTCAGGACCAGAGAGATGCACTTGTAGTGAAAATGGGCGAAATGCTCAACGATGGCGGTAGAATTTTTATCAATGTACGTGGTAAAGATGTAGACACGTTGGCAAGCAATAGCAACAATACAAATATCTCTCCTATGGAGTGGTTTGTTGATAGCACAGGAAGTTATCAGAAGGGCTTTACAAAGCCTGAGCTTGTTGCCTATTTGCAAGATGCTCTTGGAGAGGGCTTTACAGTTAAGCCTACAAATATGTTTGGTGCTGTTTCCGCTATTGTCACGAAAGATAGCGGAGTAAAATATTCTCTTTCCGACAGTAACGGTAAGAAGTTGACGAAAGAGCAAGGAGAGTATTTCAAGGACAGTAAGGTACGTGACGAGAACGGCAATCTCAAGGTTATGTATCACGGCTCACAAGATGCGGGATTTCATATATTCGACTCTTCTATGTCCGATGACGATACGAGCTTCTTCTTTGTTGACAGAAACGATGTAGCGGCAACGTATAGCGGAACAAGCGAAACCTACGCCGCACCGACTTTCCACACGGCAGAGGATTTTAACAAATTTTTTGCCGAAAACGGAATGAACGAGTACAGCGTTAAGGAAGAAATGCACGGAGAGTATAAGTGGTTTGTCCTGTATGAAAACGGTAGCGAGATCGCTTCAAGCGAAACCGCAAAAATGCTCTATGATGAATTTCGTGATTGGACGGGTCTTGGAGAAGGCGAAGCTAATTACAAGGTGTATCTCAACCTTACAAATCCTCTTGTGGTAGATGCAGAGGGGCGTAATTGGAATAGAATTTCGGGTGAATTTTCTCAAGAGGTTTACGATAGATACCAAACCTTGACGGCAGAAGAAAAAACAGCATTGACTCAGCTTGCCGCTTGGGAAGATGCAAGTATATTCCGTGATGAAATAGAAACGGCAGTAGAAAGCGTAGAGCGAGGGGCAAATTATGTAGATGATTACATAAGAAACCTTGCAAGTGCGGCGAACAAATTAGGCGATGCAGATATGTACCGCCTTTTTGATATTGCTACTGATAACTTTTCCGAAGAGTCCTTGCGTGAGAACGCTGTTAAGTATCTCAAGACGAGAGACTTTGCACAGAGGGCAAAAGAACAGGGCTATGACGGTGTTATATTCAAAAACATCGTTGACAATGGCGGTTTTGCTGACGGAACAGAGGGAGCTTCTACTGTTGCTATTGCCTTTGAGTCTAATCAGATAAAGTCCGTTGCAAACGAAAAGCCTACGGGTGATGCTGATATACGTTATTCACTCTCCGAGGATAATGACTCTTATTCACGTATTTACGATATGCAAGTTGAAGTCAACAATCTCCGAAAATCCATTAGTGAGTTTGAAGCGAGCGATGATTTTAAGTCGCATATGAGCGAATTAAGCGAAGCGATAAGCAACAACGATATTGATAATGGAATTAAAGCGTATAAAGAATGGAGAGAGAAATCAGGCTACGATGCACTTATAAACAAAAGAGACTCGTTACAAGCCGAGCTTGACAAACTCCGAAAAGAATATGACGATAACTTAACCAATCGAGAGCTTGAAAAAGAACAAGCCGCTATTGCTAAATCGGGCTTGAGTGAAGCAGATTATTTCCGTAAACAAGCAGTAAAAGAATTTGGCTATACGCCATATTTCTACGATGCGGGATATATTACACCGAACGGAAAAATGCTTAACTTTAGCGGCGAAAAAGGCTACCATTACGGCGGCAGAGGTCAAGATCATAGAGCTATCGGAGTTATCTACGCTGATACCAACGGAAGCGATGCTCTAAATCGTTTTGTTAAAGACGGCAATATTCGTATAATGGCAGAGTCGCCCGGCATTGATATATCTTCTGTTGCAGAGCCGACAAAAGAACAGTACGCAACAATAAGAAAATTTATCAATGAGTATTCCGATAAAGGATTTTTCAACGTTGACCTTACCGATGAAAACGGAAGAGTAATAGGCACTTTACAATATGAAAATCGCATAAATTCTACACGAATTATTAACGATATAAAGCACTATTACGAAACGGGAGAAATACGGGAACAGTCTAATGTTGATAGATTTCGTTATTCTTTGAGCTTGGATAGCGAGGGCAGAGAGTTAAGCCAAGCGGTCAAAAATCGCTTTGGCAATTCAAAGGTGGTCGATGAAAACGGGAGCCTTAAAGTCGTTTATCACGGCACGGCAACGGGAGAGTTTACGGTCTTTGACAAATCAAAAGGTAGTGTAGAGGGTGACTTCGGAAGCGGCTTTTACTTCACCGACAACGAAGCTGATGTGTCCGAGCATTACGAGGGCGGCGGTCCCGACTTTGAAAATAAGGTAGCAAGACGAGCTGAACAGATTGAAATGGACGAAGAAATTGACTATGACGAAGCCGAGCAAAGGGCAAGAGAGGAACTTTACAAGGGCGGTCATAAGTTTGAAGTCTATCTCAATATCGAAAATCCCGCAGTTGTCGGAGAAACAATGCTATTTGATAGTGAGTCCTATTATGAGCAATACAACAGAGACGATTATGATAGTGATGAAGACTACGAGGGCGATGTAGAACAGCTCCTTATAGACGATGTTGACAATATCCTTTGGGAAATAGACAACAAATTAGATGTTTACAGTACAGAGGGTATTGCAAACGTTTTGTACGAAGCCTTTTATAATGGCGGTATTGGCATAGAAGAACTCAAGAAGCAAATTAACGATCTCTACCTTGAGAATAACAACGGCGAGCTTGTGGGAAACGAGGTCACAAGGCAGATTATTGAGAGCTTAGGCTATGACGGCATTATTGACCCTACCGTATCGGGCAAGTGGAATATGGAAATGGAAGAAGGTACGACACATTATATTGTGTTCAAGCCTAATCAGATAAAAGCTGTCACCAATCAAAACCCGACAGATAATCCTGACATTAACCTTTCTCTCTCCAAAGATGGCGAAACACCCAAGAGATACGGCAATTATGCAGTATCAGGTAAAGACATAGCTCTTGAGAAAGCACCCGTGCAAGAGGATATTGCTCCCGTAGAAGAAGTCGCTCCTGTTGGCGAAAATGTTGCTGAAAAGCCACAGCCCAATTTGCCGATAGACTATACTGACTATTCTCCCGTAGTGGACGAAAAGGCAGAGCTTGAAGCAGAGATTGAACGTATAGGGGCTGAAATGGAAGCTCTAAAAAACGAATTAGACAAATTAGCAGTCCAAGCCAATCAGCAAACTGTCACGTGGGACGAGTTTAATGCCAAAGTTGATGAAATTGGTCCGAGATGGGACGAGCTAAATAAACAGCGTGACAGTCTGATAGACGAGGTAATCGAGTTTGAAAAAGCTGAAGCCGCTTTGCAGAGGGAGAGGACAGACAGCCTTACCTATGCAGAAGCACCGCCTGAAATGGAAGCTCCGTACTATGCACAGAGGGAAGCTGTTACGCTTGATAACAATGCTTTGACGGAGATAACAAAAGAAGTCGCCGATATTCTCTATCTTGATGCAGAAGAGAGTCAAGAAATGGCAGAGACTATACAGAGGTTTGCACAAAACGAAAACCTAACTGAAAGCGAACTGTTTGAGGAAATCAAAAATAATTTCCTATACCACGAGGAAATAGACAATTCTGACGAAAAAGACTTGTTGTCGAGAGCAAAGAAATTTATGAAAGGAACAAAGCTCTATGTTCCCCCGCATCTAAAAGGCGACTTTAACGGAAGAAGAAGAGACGGCTATAATGCTTTTCGTCGAGAACATTTTGGGCATTTCCATCTCACGACAAACGAAGCGAGCAACGCTATGGGAGTTGACCAATTCTACGGTGACCTCAATGAGATGTTCCCTATGTTTTTCCCTGATGATGCTATAAACCCCGCAGACCAATTAAAAATAATGGGCGATGTTGCGAATATGGTTATAGAGCCTGAATACCGTTCAGGTCCATATAACGATGAAACAATACAAGAGGTTTGCGACACAATCAGCAACGGTTTAGCACGTTATTCGGAAGGTGAACGACAGAGATATTCCGAAGAAGCGAGAAAGAGCTTCTATGAACAGGCAGACGATTACGCTCCCGTTGCGGAAGATACAGCACCCGTTGTAGAAAATGTGGCTACTCCTGATGCTGCTCCTGACAAGACATACGAAGCTATCAGACCGAAAAAGAGCAAAGAGCCTAAAATGATAAGAGTCAAACCTGACAGCGAAACAAAAGAAAAGCTACAAAGCCTTTACAATAACGGCAAGAACGGCAATAACGGCTCTAAACCCACCGCAGAAAAGGTAGCACAGATTTATGACAATGAGCCTGATGCTCCGAAGGAAAAAGGTAGCGGTTGGTCTTGGTTTATGAGAAATTTTGTTGACAAGCATCACATATTTGAAAAGTTGGCTCTCAAGACAAAAAATCGTGAGCTTATGGCAAAAGCAGATCAGATGCACAGAGCCGAGTCAAGTGCACAATGGCTGATAGGTCACGGTAAGGGTAAAGTAAAAGCCTTGAACGATATTCGCAAAGAAGTAGAAAGCTCAGGACTTACAAAGCAATTCTACGAGTATATGTATCACGCTCTCAACGTTGACAGAATGACTTTGGAAGAACGCTACGAGGGAGCGAAAAACAAGGCGGTATATGGCGACTCTGTTACGGCAGATATATCAAGAAGAACCGTTGCAAAACTTGAAGCGAAATATCCTCAATTCAAGAAGTGGGCGAAGAGTGTGTACGACTATAACACACTTCTCCGCAACGAGCTTGTTAAAAACGGCGTTATCTCGCAAGAAACGGCTGACTTGTGGGCTGAAATGTACCCGCATTATGTTCCTATTCGCAGAGTGGGCGATAGTGGTATCAATATCAACGTTCCGCTTGATACAGGAAGAACGGGCATAAATGCCCCCGTCAAGAGAGCAACGGGCGGTAATAGTGATATTCTTCCTCTGTTTGACACAATGGCTATGAGGACAGAGCAGACCTTCAAGGCTGTTGCTAAAAATCGTTTTGGCGTGGAGCTGAAAAACACTCTCGGTACAACAATAGACAAGCAGAGTGCAGACCTTGACGAAGTAATTGAGGGCATAGAAAAGCACGAAGAATTACTCAAGAAGGGCGAGAACGGTCAAAATCCCACGTTCACAGTATTTGAGAACGGAGAGAAAGTAACCTTTGAGATTTCCGAGGATATGTACGAAGCTCTGAAACCCGCTGAGGGAATAGTCACAAAGAACAGCAAGACTCTTAACAAGCTCAATAATTTCCGCAGAGGGCTTATTACAGAGTACAATCCCGTGTTTATGGCGACAAATGCCGTGAAAGATGCTCAGGATATTCTTATAAACTCTCAACACGCCGCAAAAACCTATATGTCTATTCCTAAAGCAATTAAGGAATTAGCGACAAAAGGCAAGTGGTACACCGAATATATGGAAAACGGTGGAGAGCAAAACACTTACTTTGACGGACAGAAAAACACTTTCACAAAAGAAGATACGGGCTTTAAAAAGCTGATTGGTATGCCTTTGAGAGCTATAAAAGCCGCTAATAACTTTGTTGAACGTGCACCGAGACTCGCTGAATATATAGCAAGCCGTGAGTCAGGGGCGAGTGTTGATGTCGCTATGCTCGATGCGGCGAGAGTAACAACAAACTTTGCAGCGGGCGGTGATGTTACAAAGTGGGCTAACCGAAACGGAGCAACGTTCCTGAACGCTTCCGTACAAGGTGCGGCACAGCAAGTACGTAATATCCGTGAAGCAAAGGCAAACGGGCTTAAAGGTTGGGTACAGCTTGCGACAAAGGCGGCGATTGCGGGAATACCCGCTATGATATTGAACGGACTTCTTTGGGACGATGACGAGGAATACGAAGAACTCTCCGACTATGTAAAGGATAACTATTACATTGTCGCAAAGTACGGTGACGGTCAATTTGTAAGAATACCTAAAGGTAGAGCCGTAGCGGTTATTCAAGATGCTTTTGAGCAGATGGGAAATGCTATAACGGGAAATGACGAGGTTGACCTTGCAAACTTCTGTGAGCTTGTTATTTCAAACCTTGCACCCAACAATCCGTTAGACAACAATATCATTTCTCCGCTAATTCAAGCAGCGGGTAATAAAACTTGGTACGGCGAGGACCTTGTACCTTCAAGATTACAAGACCTTCCCGCAAGTGAGCAGTTTGACGAGAGTACGGACTCAATCAGTAAGTGGCTTGGCGAAACATTTAATATCAGCCCTATCAAGCTGAATTATCTTTTAGATCAATACAGCGGCGGCGTGGGTGATGTATTCTTGCCTATGCTGACTCCCGAAGCGGAGAGTGGCGATAATTCGCTTGTTGGAAACCTTGTCGCTCCGTTCAAGGATAAATTCACTACCGACAGCGTAATGAATAATCAGAATGTCGCAGACTTCTACGATACAAAGGATAAGCTGACAGTCAATGCAAAGGCAAGCACAGCAACGGACGAAGATGTACTTATGAGTAAGTATATCAATTCCGTAAGCTCCGAGCTTGGCGAGTTGTACGGCTTGAAGCGAGAGGTACAAAACAGCGACCTTCCCGATGATAGAAAGTACGAGAAGGTACGTGATATTCAGGACGAAATCAACGCTCTTGCGAGAGAAAGCCTTAGCACCTATGAAAATGTCTATATTGACGGCGACTATGCCGAGATTGGCGACAGACAGTACCGTTTGAACGATGAAGGCGAGTGGACGAAAATCAGCGACAAGCAGTACGAAAAACAGGAAGATGTAACAGACGAGCTTGGTATAAGTGCTTCTGACTATTGGAGCAACAAGAGCGAGTATGACTTTGCATACCAAAATCCCGAAAAGTATGCTGTTGCAAAGTCCGTTGGCGGTTACGACTTCTATAAATCGTATATGAGCGACTTGTATGATATTAAAGCAGACAAGGACAAAAGCGGAAAATCTATCAGAGGAAGCCGTAAAGAAAAAGTCGCTGAGTATGTCAATAGCCTTGATATAGACTACGGTGAGAGATTGATACTCTTCAAGGGCGAATACAAGGCAGACGATACCTACAATATGGAGATTATAGACTATCTGAATAACAGAGAGGATATATCCTATGACGAAATGGTATCTATCTTGAAAGAGTTAGGCTTTGAGGTTGACTCTGAGGGTAATATCACTTGGGACTAACGCACAAAAAAGGGGGCTATTTTATAGCTCCCTTTTCTATTGAGGGAGAGAGCAAATATGAGTAAGAAACAAGACAGACCGTATGTACGAAAAGCCTCTGAGCTTGAGCAAAAATACAATTTTAGCGGTAACTTTGGCGAAATAAAAAAGCTCATAGCAACAGCACAAAGAGCCGCCGCCGATGCTTTATCCGCAGTTGCGGGTGTAGATGCCAAGCTCGAAGAAATATCAGAATTGGCAAGCAAGCTCAATGTCCTTGAAGCACAGAGTACATATACGGCTATGATGACAGACACACTTTTGAAAGGGCAAGGAATGAAAGAGAAAATAGCAAGTTGGTACAAAGAGTCGTTGTGGACGGCTGAAATGGTAGATGCAGCGGTAACGAAGGGCATTATTACCGAAGCGGAAGCAACCGAAATAAAAGGACAGGCGGTGACGTGATATGAACTTAACCGTTATTTCTACGCTGATTGTTGAAATCGGCGTTCTTTTGGGTGTGATTATTCCCGTTATAGTTTTTATCCTAAAGCTGATAAACGGTATGAAATGTCAGTTAAGGAGCGAAATGTTGCGGACGTATTATCACAACAAAGAATCAAAGAAAATTCGTCAGTATGAGTATGAGAATTTTATATATCTCTACGAGTCATACAAGGCGTTAAAAGGCAATTCCTTCATAGACAAAATCTATAAGGAAGTGCAAACGTGGGAAATACTCACTTGAGAGGGGGGAGATCAGATGCTTAACAATGATGTCGTAAAATCTCAATATGACGTGAGAGATTACAGTATATCCGCAGAGTCGGACTTTCCCGAAGCCTTTTGTGTAGATGTCAAAGTACCCGTAAAAAATCAAGGCTATCAAGGTACTTGTGTAGCTCACGCTCTTTCTTCCGTGATTGAGTATCACTATAAGAGACAGCACAACACCTACGAGAAATTCAGTACAGAGTTTATATACGGCTATCGCCCCGAAGGTTATTACGTGGGAAGCGGTATGCGTATTCGTGATGCTCTAAAGACTATTCAGCAGTACGGAGATGTCTTTGTTAGCGATTGTCACGGCAACAATGACTGTGAAAAGGCTATGCAAAATGTATCTGCAAACCTTGATACTTTGAAAGAGCTTGCCTATCCGCATAGGATAAGTGCATATTTCAAAATCAATAGTGCAGACGAGCTTAAAACCGCCCTGATGAAGCACGGCGTAGTCGTTGTCTCTATGAATACCTATAAGGGCAGTAAGTTAGTTGATGATGTCTATACTTACGACTCTACCGCAGAACACGGAAGACATTGTGTATTCATATACGGGTGGAATGAGAAAGGTTGGCTCGTTCAAAACTCTTGGGGCATACTCTACGGCGGTGACGGTAGATTTATAATTCCCTTTGATTACAAATTCAATGAGATGTGGGGAATTGTAGATAACATTACCGAAGGAGAGCTTAACAAGCCCAAGAGAAATAGCTTCTTGGATATTATCTATTCCGTTTGGAATATGATTGTCAATCTATATTACTATTTCACTAACAAATCATAAGGGGGAAACATTATGAAAATCAATTGGCTCGTAAGAATTAAAAACAAAAACTTTTGGCTTGCTATCATTCCCGCTTTGCTTCTGCTTATTCAGGTAGTGGCGGCGGTGTTTGGTATTCAGCTTGACCTCGGTGACATCGGAAACAAATTGCTTGCCGTTGTCAATGCGGTGTTTGGTGTGCTTGCCATTATCGGCGTAGTAAACGACCCGACCACGAAAGGAATTGCGGACAGCGACCAAGCTATGACCTATGACAAACCGAAAGAATAAAACAACATAAAGGGAGTGATTTTTGTCACTCCCTTTTTTCTTTTTCTAAAATTACATCTTGGGGGAATGACCTATGACAATTAAAGCGTATTCTAAAAAGAAAGACGGAAATAAAAAACTATCTACCAATTTTAGAGTAAAAGAGTTTGCTTGCACAGACGGAAGCGACCCTATTTTCATTGACTCTGATTTAGTAAATGTTTTGCAGAAGATTAGATCGCATTTCGGAAAGTCCGTGACTATCACTTCCGCATATAGAACGCCAAGCAAAAATAAAGCTGTCGGCGGTCAAACGTATTCGCAACATCTTTACGGCAGAGCAGCAGATATTAAGGTAAAGGGAGTAACGCCGAAAAAGGTAGCGGCTTATGCGGAAACTTTACTCAAGAATAAGGGCGGTATCGGAACGTATAATACCTTCACTCATATTGATATTCGCACTACAAAATCTCGGTGGAAGGGCTAACGCAAGCGGAGAGTGGGAATTTCTTTTGCGTGTGCCTTTTTCTTTGTTGGGTAGAGTATTTGGGCGTTAAAAAAAGAAAGTGGCTTGTAGGCAAAATTTAAGGGTATGAAGCTAATGCTCCATACCCCATTTTTTATTGCTCTTTGATTTCGTCAAGAAGCTCGCTGATAGTATACGCCTTTAACAGTGTAGCGTGGGCTTGTGCCATATCCTTTTTATCCTTTGCGGCATCGTGAAGCTCAATGGCTTCGTTCAGCTCTGCTTCAAGATAGGCTATGATTTGCTCGGCTGTTTTCATAGTTTCTCACCCTTTCAAATTATTGTACTTTTATCACTTCACCGAACGGAGCATATACAAAAGTACAATGTTTTAGTTAAAAAAATATAATGCTCTCGGGCACAATCTTTTTGTTTTCGTCAATAACAAATTCCTTAATAAACGATCTCCAAAACGCCTTTTTGTTTTCCTTTGTGAGCTTTGCGTAAATACCTCTATAATCTGTTTCCAACACACCCTTTAGAGCATCAATGTTACGTTTGGGCGGTGGCTCGGTTGTGTCAAGCTTTTTCAGCTTTTTCTCAAGTTTGAAGTATTCAGTATCGTATTCTTCCTCTTCAATACGCCCCTTTCTAAACATCATATTAAGTCGCTCAATTTCAATCTTTATTTGCTCTGCCTTAATAGCGTTATTGTTTTTAGGTTGGATTTCTTCTATTGTTTCGACTCTTATCACTTCATTTGTGATGAACTGCTCTAAATTGTCGAGTAGTTGCTTTTCAATCTTACGCTCACTTATAGACTTGTTGAACGGGCATATCTTCCGTATACGGCTGGCGTTGCAACGATATGAAAGCACTTCGTACTTCCCGCCTGACTTCGAAAAATTTCCTGTTAGATTGTTACCGCAACAAGGACACTTTATCAATCCACTAAACAAGAACACTCTATTTGGGGCGGAGTATGCTCTTGCATTTCGCTTCATAATGTCTTGGATTCGGTCAAATCTCTCTTTAGTGATAAACGGCTCTACATAATTTGCAACACCTTTGTATTCGCCGTATAACAATGTATCGGTCAAAAATCGGTCAAGCGTAGCCATCGTCATTCTCTTGCCGTACTTGATATTGATATAGCCGAGAGTTGCCGCTTTGCTTTGATGTGTTTCATAGAAATCGAGTATATCAAGTGTCATTTCCTCGTTTTTCTTATCCTTGATTAAATATCGGTTTTTCTTTTCGCCTGTGACAGTCCACGGAAATAGAAAACTGTTTGCTCCTGTAACCACTTGCTTGTTTTTGATACGCATTTTATTGTTGAATTTAATACGTTTGCTTGTCTTTTTCGCTTCGTACTCTGCCATTGTGAGATAGATATTGATTTTAAAAGCAGCATCGGGGTCTTCGGGATCAAGGTCAGGCTCTTCAATAGAAAGCCACGTTACTCCCGCTGCACGTAGTTGCTTTTGAGCAGCATAATATTCTTCCACGCTCCTAAAAAATCGGTCAATGCACTTTATGACAATTACATCTATCTTCCCTGCCTTTGCATCTTCAATCATCTGTGCAAGGGCTTTTCTTTTGCTTATTTCGAGGGTGGCACTCACCCCTTCGTCTACATATTCACCGACAGACACAAGCTCGTTTTCGGTAGCAAACTCGTCAATCAAATCAAGTTGGTCGCCAATGGTATACCCGTTCTTTTTCTGCTCGTCACTTGAACACCTCACATATTTGGCTATTCTTATTACCCTGTTTCTCTCCTGATACCTCAATAACTGTTTGTAACTACCGTACATTTACATCACTCCTTTTTGTATATTCTTTGGTGCGGTGAATTGTTTTCAGCATCACCCCCTTAATGTGACATATTTCACAGAATTATCTTGATATAATAACAGTGGGATAGTAAAATAAATTCAGAACATTTGTTCCTGCCCCGGATTTAACGAAAGGACGGTACGCCGCTATGAAAGAAAATCAACTTCTCTCTTACATCCCCACTCTTACACCCGAACAGATTGAAAAACTCGTCAATCATCTTCCACGATTGTACGCATCAATTTCAAAACAAGCTCCGCCTTGTCATCAGGGACAGTCTTCACAAAATCAACAAGTTTCTTAATATTCTCGGAAAGCTCGTCCTCTTGGGCGGGTTTTTCTTTTTGATCTTCGTTCCAATCCATAAGATAAGCTATGTCTGTGTGAAGCACATCAGCGAATTGCATTATCCTTGATTGCGGAATATCAATCTTTCCTGTTTCTATCCTTGTAATAGTGGAATGATTATATCCCATTTTCTCCGCAAGGTCTCTTTGCGACCACTTCAATTCTTTTCTGCGGAGCTTAATTTTTTCTCCTATTTTCATATTATGCACCACCTTTTTTTAACATTTTATCATATCGGTGCATAAAAATCAATAATTTCTTTGATTTTTTTCTAAAAAGGCATTGACAAAACGCAAAACGTGAGTATAATGGAGACAGATGGTGCGTGATACGCACCGAATGTAGCAGAAAGGAAAGGTAAAAAAATGACTAACACGGAATTGCTTGAAAACAAAATCAAGGAAAGTGGCAAGAAAATATCATATCTTGCCGAGAAATGCGGTCTTTCGTATGCGGGATTTCGTAATTGTGTAACAAACAAAGCGGAATTTAAGGCGACTCACATTGATGTGCTTTGCAAAGAGTTGTCTATCGACCTTAAAGAAATGAAGACTATTTTTTTTGCAAGTCGTGGTGCGTAAAAAGCACCAAAAGGAGACGGAATGAGAAAGAAAATTGAGATGATTGGTAAGAGGTTTGGACGGTTAACGGTTATTGAAGAGAGTCCATTGAGAAAACATCATTCTATTTTATGGATTTGCAAATGTGATTGTGGGAACATCACGAAACCAATCTATGGTGACTTGCTGAGAAACGGAGAAACAGCTTCTTGTGGCTGTTTGCGAAAGGGCAACCAAAACAGAGCAACACACAACAAGCGGAAAAGCAGACAGTATACCATATGGCATAGTATGAAACAAAGATGTTATAACCGCAACGTTCCACAATACAAGTACTACGGCGGCAGAGGAATAACAATCTGTGACGAATGGCGAAACGATTTTCAAGCCTTTTACGATTGGGCTATGTCTCACGGATATTCTGATGATTTGTCGATTGATCGCATTGACGTAAACGGCAATTATGAGCCTTCAAACTGTCGATGGGCTACGATGAAAGAACAGGCTAACAACCGAAGGGACAACAAAAAAAGGAGTGACTATGAAAGAGCCGAACGGAAAAGACCTTCTCGCTACGCTGATTAAACTATATGCCGAGCAAGAGGGCGTAAAAATTAACTACATAATTGAAAAAGGAGAAAGAAAATGAAAGATGTTATCTTAATCGTTTTAGCGGGGCTTATCGCATTAGGCATTTTAGCTCCGTTTGTTGAAGCGTACAGCAGATGGAAGAAAGAAATGGAGAGTGATGACGATGTTCATAACGGGTGATCCATTAGCTGATTTTGACCGTTACGATGCCGAACAGCAAGAAAAGTTAGAACAGCTTCCTAAATGCTGTTGCTGCCGAGAACGCATACAGGACGAGGATTTATACGACTTTGACGGCGACCTTGTTTGTGACGAGTGTCTTCACGATTACGTCAGAGAAAAATTCAAGAAACCAACGGAAAATTATATCCGTTAAATTTTTAATATTCAGAAAAAGGAGTAAAAAACAATGGAAGAAAGAACAATCACTATTTCCCTTGACGAGTACAAGGAGCTTGTCGAAAAAGCGGAAAGAATTGCCGCAGTTGAGAGATTTTTAGAGAGTGCGAGCTATCCGTCTCTCTCTGATGTCGAGCCTATTCTTGGAATAGCAAAGGAGAGCGAAAATGAAGCTGTATGAAGTTGCTAACGATTACCTTGCTCTTATGCAAGCAATAGACAATGACGAGCTTCCCGAAGAAGCAATAGCAGATACGCTTGAAGCTATCAAGGGAGAAATAGAGGTAAAGGCTGACAATATCGCTTGTCTCTTGAAGAATATTGAAGCCGATATAACAGCATTTAAGGCTGAGGAAAGCAGACTCGCAGAACGCCGCAAGGTCAAAGAGAAGGCACACGAAAGACTCAAGCAGTATCTTTCTAATGAGTTGCAGAGACTTAACATTGATAAAGTCGAGACAGCGAGAAACAATATCAGCTTCCGCAAGAGTGAGTCCGTTGAGCTTGACGAGGAAACATTCATAGCTTGGGCTTCAGAATACAGAGACGATTTGCTGACATATTCTAACCCCAAAGCCAACAAGACCGAGATCAAGAAGGCGTTAAAGGACGGTGCAGAGATAGTCGGTGCTTCGCTTATCAGTAAAAACAATATTCAAATTAAATAAGGAGTAAAAACAATGTGTAAGTTTAGAGATTTACGAGCAGACGAAATAGAGTGCCGTGTGCAGAGTGCAAAAGAAAACGGTCTTGTGCTTCTGCTTTATAAAGATGCGAGAGTAGATATGAATATTCTCGATGAAACAGTAGGCTCGGCAAATTGGCAGAGAGAACATTACGAGTGTAAAGGTAATTTGTTCTGCCGAGTCGGTATCAATGTCAATGCGATACTCAATAGCGAGTGGGAAGAGCCGAGGTGGGTATTCAAGTCAGATTGCGGCACGGAGAGCAATACCGAAGCACAGAAGGGCGAAGCATCTGACAGCTTTAAGAGAGCTTGCTTTAATTGGGGTATAGGCAGAGAGCTATATACCGCTCCGTTCACTTGGATTGATAGTAGAGACTGTAATATCAAGGAACGGAAGGACAGGAACGGTAATATTTCATACTCTTGTTATGACAAATTCATAGTACAGAGTATCACGATTGAAAACAAGCAGATAACAGCTCTTGAAATATACAACACTACAAAAAAGTGTATGGCGTTCACTTTCGGCAATAAGAAAAACGGACAGAAGGACAAGCCTAAAGAGAAAGACAAGCCTAAAGAAGCGGAGTCGCTAACCTATGAGAACGCATTAGAGCTTGCACTTGATTTTGGCGATTATAAGGGAAAAACTCTTAAAGAGATATGGAAAACTGATGTAGGATATATCAATTATCTTCTCAAAGCTGATGATGTAGAACAGCGTATAAAAGAAGCAATATCCATTATCCACGCCGAGATAAAGAGAGCGAATGCAAAATGAGAGTACAAGGTAAAATCCTCTCCGCAGTAAACGATGTCATTACAATTCAGGTTTGTGCCGATGCTCAAGGATATTGTCTCGACCATAACTCAAAAACAGTCGAGGTACGTATTGATGACGGGCGAAGCATAACAAACGATCAGAGACGGAAAATCTACGCCACAATGCGAGATATAGCAGAGTGGAGTGGCGATATGCCTGACTCCGTAAAAGCCTTTTTTAAGTGGTCTTTTTGCGGTGACAACGAACACGAAGATTTTTCGCTCTCTGACGTTGATAGAGAGACAGCGAGTGAATTTCTCACGTATCTTATCGACTTTTGCATACAGAACGGCGTACCGTGTTCGGACCCGTTATGGGATAGATGCGAGGACATTGAGCGTTATATGTACGCTTGCGTTATGACAAGGACTTGCTGTATCACGGGCAAGAAAAACGCACAGATACATCACGTTGACCGCATAGGAATAGGACGTAACCGAAACGAGATATGTCAGGTCGGTATGCGAGTCGTGCCGTTGGCGGCAGATTTGCACACGATGATACATTACACGGGCAAAGAGAAAGAATTTTACGAACAACATCATATAGTGCCGATTGCACTTACCGAAAAGATGTGCAATCACTTAAAACTTGGAAATATTCAAATTACATAAGGAGAAAGAAAAATGAAGGGGTATAAAGGATTTGAAAAGGGGCTGATATGCCGAGGAAAACAGTACGCAGAAAACACGGTATTCGAGGAAGAAAAAGCCGTTATTTGTAATAGCGGTATGCACTTTTGCGAAAATCCGTTTGACGTTTTAGATTATTACGGTTTGGTATGTGATGACGGGTCTTTCAATGACTTTGCCGAGGTTGAAGCGTTGGCAGAAGCAAAGACAGACGATAACAAGAAATTCTGCACTACCAAATTGAAGGTGGGAGCAAAGCTCACGTTTGCGGGATTTATAAAAGCCTGTATTGATTTTGTTCTTGAGAAAACAACGGTAGATATTCCTGATAGCAAAGTCAATGACAAGGACGAGTCGGTAATATCGTCAAAGCCAAGAAAAGCACAGATAGGCTCAAGCGGTGACTACGCAAAGATAGGCTCAAGCGGTGACTCCGCACAGATAGGCTCAAGCGGTGACTACGCACAGATAGGCTCAAGCGGTGACTACGCAAAGATAGGCTCAAGCGGTGACTACGCACAGATAGGCTCAAGCGGTGACTACGCAAAGATAGGCTCAAGCGGTTACTACGCAAAGATAGGCTCAAGCGGTTACTCCGCACAGATAGGCTCAAGCGGTGACTACGCACAGATAGGCTCAAGCGGTTACTACGCACAGATAGGCTCAAGCGGTTACTACGCAAAGATAGGCTCAAGCGGTGACTCCGCAAAGATAGATAGCACAGGCAAAAATGCCGTTGTTATGTGTGCGGGAAATAACAGCATAGCAAAGGCGAAAATTGGCTCTTGGATAACTCTCTCAGAGTGGAAAAGCATAGACGGTGTATATACTCCCGTTTGCGTAAAGACAGAGAAAGTTGACGGCGAGAGAATAAAAGAAGATACATTTTACAAGCTGATTAACGGCGAATTTTTAGAGATATGAAAGGACGATAAATAATTTATGGCAAACTTCAATTTTAACAAAATAATTCTTGGCGGTAGATTGACCGCAGACGTTGAGCTTAAACAGACTCCCTCAGGAGTATCAGTAGCTCAGTTTTCCGTAGCGGTAAACCGCAAATATTCAAAAGACAGCGAACAGCAGCAGACGGATTTCTTCAACGTGACTGCTTGGAGAAGTACGGCTGAATTTGTTGCAAAATACTTCAAAAAAGGCTCGTCAATCTGTGTTGTTGGATCGCTTCAAAATAGAACGTGGGAAGACAACAACGGGCAGAAGCGTTATGCAACGGATATTATTGCTGACGAGGTTTCGTTTGTGGATAGCAAGAACGACTCACAAGGCACGGAAACGGTAAACACGGGAGCTTATATGCCCGAAGCATATACAACGTCTCAGGGCAATTTTGAGGGCGTGGAAGACGATGCTGACCTTCCTTTCTAACGAGGTGCAGATATGAAAGCAGTATTGATAAGCATACAGCCTAAGTGGTGTGAGTTAATCGCATCGGGCAAAAAGACGATTGAAGTGAGAAAGACCAAGCCGAAGTTGGAAACACCTTTTAAGTGCTACATTTACTGTTCAGAAAAGGATTATGACAAGATATTTTGCATAGATAAGTTTATGCATAAGGTTTTTCTTGACGGTAACGGAAAACAGAAAGTCATAGGCGAGTTTGTATGCGATAGGATACAAGAAATTACCTATACCCAAATATACAATTTTGGCAGATACAGAGATGTATGCGAAGCTGAAACAAGGCTTGATTTTTATGCACTTGATGATTACTTAAAACAAAAAAACGGCTACGGTTGGCACATATCCGACCTTGTAATCTATGACGAGCCGAAGGAGTTGAGTGAGTTTACAGGCTTACGAAAAACAAAGTTTGGTTATGGTCCTTTTAAAATAACAAGACCACCGCAGAGTTGGTGCTATGTGGAGGAAAGGAAGGAGCAAGAATGAAAGTATCACAGTTAATACACGCTATGGACAAGGACGATGAGATTGTCGTTGACGATTTCGACAGCCGCATTGAAAATCAAACGGTTTATAGCGGAGCGGTGAGAGGGATTAAAAGGGATGACCCTATTAACAAAATGCACATCATAGCTCTCTCCGCTCTGGACGATGTAATTTATGTATGTGCAAGAAAGCCGAGGGAGAAGAAATGAGCAAGAAAAAGCGTAAGCCAATGACGAGCGAAAGGAACTGTTTTAACTGCACCAAGTGCGTTTATTTAAGCGAGGGCGGTTATATGTGCGAGTGCAACAACGAGGTCGTTATAGAAGATTTTGAACCGACAGAAGATTTCTATTCGTGCAACGGAAAGGAGTTTGAGCAGATATGAAACCGATATATGAGCCGAAAGGCAAAGCAAAGGAATACGGCGATTACGCCATAAACATTTAGTCGCAAGGTATATACAGATGAAAAAGGACTTAGATAATATTTTTCAGCAGAATATAGCATTGAAAGGAAAATGATATGGCACGATATATTGATGCGGATATAGCAATCTACGAGATAGATAAACTACAAGGTAGTTTGATGAGTAGTAACGATGCTCTTTGGAAGAAAAACAAGATGATATACAAAGGACTTTGTAATGCACGAGGAATTATTGACGACATACCCACTGCCGATGCTGTACCAAAGAGCGAGGTTATAAGGTGTAAAGATTGTATAAACTGCGACCATTGTTATCCTGCGAAAGAGAAAGGTAAAGAAGCGGTAGAAGGGTGGTATTGTATATCCCACAAACGATATGTAAAACCTGAAGACTTTTGTAGTTTTGCCAAACTCAAAAAGAAATACACGGAGAGCTTAAAATGACCGAAGAAACAGTAAAAATAACAGAAAATTCGCTCAATGAGCTTATAGCAAAGGCTGTTGAAGGCGGCGGTTTTGTCTATCTGATGGACGAAAACAAAACAAACGATTTTTGTATACGGTTGACAAGACCTATTAAAATTCGCTTCTACGGCGGTCATAAGGGGGAGTCCAATGCGGAATAAATACCATAGTCGAAAGATAACAAGAGACGGTATGACGTTCGACTCCGTGAAGGAATACAAAAGGTATAACGAGTTGCTTCTGCTCGCAAGGGCGGGAGCAATTCAAGACCTGAAAAGGCAAGTGGAGTTTGTCTTGATACCCGCCCAACGTGAGCCTGATACAAAGGGTGTGCGGGGTGGCATTATCAAAGGCAAGACAATTGAGCATAAATGCAGCTACGTTGCTGATTTTGTCTATACCGAGAACGGCAAGACAGTAGTGGAAGATACAAAATCCCCCGCAACAAAAACAAAAGATTATATCATTAAACGCAAGCTAATGCTATACATTCACGGAATACGAATTGTAGAGGTATAACAATGTTCGTTGGGCTTCTGATGAAGAACAAGCAAACAACAGAAGAAAAAGAAAGATAAGAGAGGTTTAGGAGATAACTCTATGAAGTGGAGAAAGCTAAAGAATACAAAGGACCTCGTTCAGACTATCCTTGAGAAGGATAAACAAGCGAGGAATGATGATAATTATTTATATTTGCGAGTGCTTCAGACCGTAGCGAGAGAGGAATATCAACCGCACCCGCACGAAATAACAGTAGAGCTATTCTTGTTGAATATGTCCGCTTTTCAGTTCCCGCCTTTTGAGAGTGTGCGTAGATCAAGACAAAAGATACAGGCAGAGTGTCCTTGGCTTGCATCTTGTGAAAAGGTGAGCGAGCTTCGGGCAGAAAATGAAGAAGTATATCGTGAGTTTGCAAGGAGCTAAAACGATGTCAGCTCCGTGTAAAGATTGTGAGCGTAGGTATCTCGGCTGTCACTCTGAATGTGCCGATTACATAAAGTACAGCCGAGAACGTAACGAAATGCTCGATAAAAAGCATCAGGAATATAGCATACTACACGATAACGAGATTGTCCGCAATAGAGCCAAAGGTTGGCTACGGAATTTGAAAAAAGATAAAAGATAATAGGAGTTTTATAATGGCAGATATTAAATGGATAAAGCTGACTACTGATATGTTTGATAACCGAAAAATCAAGCATCTTCGTAGGTTGCCCGAGGGCAATAACATAGTTTTAATTTGGGTTATGCTCTTGACTATGGCGGGGCGGTGTAACTCTAACGGCTTAATATTCCTAACGGAGAATATCCCATACACGCCTAAAATGCTTGCTGACGAGCTTGATTTTGAAGAGAATACAGTTCAGCTTGCTTTGAGGGCTTTAGAGCAGTTGAATATGATAGTCACAAATAATGGCTTTTTCTCAATAGCGGGGTGGGAAGAATACCAAAACATTGAGGGTATGGATAAAATCAGGGAGCAAAACCGATTGAGGAAGCAAAGACAACGTGAAAAACAGATGCTTCTTGAAGATAAGTCACGTGACAGTCACGTGACAGTCACGGGAAGTCACGCAACAGATATAGAAGAAGATATAGAAAAAGAAAAAGAAAAGAGAAGAATAGATTATTTACATATCAAAGATATGTATAACGATATTTGCATATCGTTTCCCCGCCTGACCGTCCTCTCTGATAAAAGAAAACAGGCTATAAAAGCTCGTTTGAATACATATACAGTTGAGCAATTCAAGGAAATGTTTGAAAAGGCAGAAGCAAGCTCCTTCCTGAAAGGCTCAAATAATAGGAATTGGCAAGCTAATTTTGATTGGCTCATAAAGGACAGTAATTTTGCAAAGGTCCTTGACGGGAATTTTGATGATAAAGCAAAAGAAAGCATATTATCAGGTACAAAGTCTTATGATACTAAATCCTTCTTTGAAGCGGCTGTTGCAAGGGCTTGGGAAGAAAAAGAAGAGCCGAAAACAGCGGGAGAAGATCCTTTGGTTAGGGAGCGTATGGAAGCATTGAAAGCACAAATACAAGGAGAGTGAGAGAGTTGACAGCGGAAAAGTATTTAGAGCAAGTAAAAAAGATAGATGCTATTATCTTGAATAAACTCAAAGAGTATAAACGTTGGGTAGATGCTGCCGAAGGTATGGGGGGCTTTTCCGTTTCTGATAGGGTACAGACAACGAGAAACCTTCACAGAGGGGCAGATGCGATAGCGGAGTACATTGACCTTGAAAGAGAGATAAAAGAGCTTAAAAGGCAGAAAAACGAGGTCATAGGCACACTTCAGCAATTACCTTGTGACGAGTACAAGGTATTATACAAGATATTCATAGAGGGCTGTATGCTCAAGGAGCTACCGAGTCAGCTTGACAAGTCTTATGATTGGGTGAAGAAAAAGAAGCGGGTAGGGCTGAAGCTACTGCAAGATATTTTAGACGAAAAAAAGGGCTGACCTATTCGGTCAGTCCTCTTTTTTGTTTTTATTTCCGTTTGAAAAATAGGAATATCAGCAGCATAACAAATATACCGATTACAATGCAGTACAGGAATACAAGGTTAAACGTCATAGCGAGTGCTACTGTTATAAAGACTACTATTCCTGATGTGAGCCACTTCCAAAAAGAGTTGAAAATGTTGCTTGCGAGTATAAAGGCTATAAATGCACTGATAAAACTTGAAAAAAGTATTGTTTCAATTGGCATTGTGTTAATCTCCTTTTTCTTTCTTGATGTCCTCACGGATCAATCGCTTGATGTAGGTTGTCTTCGGCTCTTGTATCTCTTCAAGACGTTGCTTGATGTCCTTGTCGGTAGGGTAAAGCTCTATCTGAAACCTCTCTACCTTTTTGCGATAGTTCGCTCTTGCCTTGCGGTCTGTCGGTTTAATGCTCATTGGTATAACTCCTTTTTGCGATTATAATACTACTTATTACTGGGTACTTGGTGAACGTTCTGTAAACTTTTCATTTTAGTAACGTTATAATAAGACTCACGATGGCTATACCTATCGGAATAATCCATAGCCAAGTAGGATAACCGTTTTTCATTTTGTTTTCTCCTTTCTGTTATGAATTTACATATTGCCAAAACTCGTTAAAAGCTTCGTCTGCTTCGCAAGGTTGATTTTTCATCGCTTCCATTTCCTCTTCTGTGTATTCTTTTCTTGCCAAGCTTTGTTTGGTGATTTTGAAGCAAGTGCTCATATTTATTCGTGCGGTACATTCGCAACCGCAACCGCCGCACCAAGTACAGCCGTCCATTTTCAAAGCTTCAAAAACCTCTCTTTTTGTTGGCTCTATAATTTTCATTTTTTCTATCTCCTTTTCTGCGGGGGATTGACCGCCCCCGCTCGGTATATTGATTTGTTTATGCGTTTGCGGTTGCGAGCTTGTCTTGAGGTGTGGTATCTACTCTCTCACTGCCCCAAAGGTCACGTATCTGCTCAAGGGTGAAGGTCTTGCGGGAGTGCTTGACATATCCTTCTTGATGATAGTACCAAGCGTTTTTGTTGCGGGAATACTTGAAGTGAAGTTCTTTGAGGGTGTCACGGTTTACGAAGGTGTTACCTGTTACCCATACCCACGAGCCGCATATCTCAATATCAATGCCGTCAAGGTGTATGAGCTTTTCAAGGATTTCACGGAATTGCTCAGGGGTCTCGGTGTTATCTTCTTTAGCGGTGTACGTCTCGCCTGATGCACTCTTATGTACGTTCTTGAGCTTTGCGAAGAGTCTGTCATACTCTGCGTTAATCTCTTGCATATCTTCTGTACGTCCGCCTCTGTCGGGGTGATGTTTGAAGACGAGCTTCTTGTACTCTTTCTTGAGGTCTTCAAGGGTTTGGGGATTGTTAAACCATTTCATTTTTTGTTCTCCTTTTTTCGTGTTATTTCGGGGTGTTGTCCTCTGTTGTGACCTCATTATAGCATACCCACAGGGGTATGTGTTGAAGAAACTGTAAACTATTTATGAACGAATTGTAAACTCGAAAAAATGTCAAGAGAATTTTGAGAAAATACCTCTTTTTATCCCTTTTTATCCCTGAATACACCGCACAAACGCAAAAAAATATGATATAAATATAATAACTAAATATATAAGAACGCATCTGCATATCGTGTAGGTGCGTTTTTTATTGGAAGCGAAGCACCAGCGAGCTTATCATTTTCGGCATTAGGTGATAACTCGTAAAATACGGCACTCCTCTCGGGCGGGTACTCGGTACTCGCCTATGGTGCAAGCGAATAAAAAAGGGGCGAGATTATGAACATAATTAAAGGTGATTGCTTGGAAGTTATGAGGGATTTACCCATACGAAAGCATTGATTTAACAGTTACAAGTCCACCATACGATAATTTAAGAGAATACAACGGGAATATTGATCAATGGAATTTTGAGAAATTTCAGAGCATAGCAAAAGAATTATACCGAGTTACTAAAGACGGCGGCGTTATTGTTTGGATCGTAGCTGACGAGACGAAGAAAGGAAGCGAAAGCGGAACATCGTTCAGGCAAGCTCTTTTTTTCAAAGAGTGCGGTTTTAAGCTGTACGATACAATGATTTGGTATAAGCAATTAAGCGGGGCCATTGGCTCTATGAAACGTTACGAGAATACTTTTGAATATATGTTTGTGTTCTCTAAAGGAATGCCAAAGACAACGAATATAATTAAAGACAAGCCCAATAAGACGAGTGGCACAATATTACACGGCACAGTACGGCAAAGAGACGGCTGTCTGAAGCCAAGAGGAAACGGCAACGGAAGAAAAAAGACAGCCGAGTTTGGAAGACGGCATAACGTTTGGAGTATATACCCCGAGAGAAACAATAAAACTATTCACCCTGCCGTATTTCCCGAGCAATTAGCGAAAGACCATATCCTTTCTTGGAGCAACGAGGGAGATACAGTCCTTGATTGCTTTATGGGTAGCGGGACAACGGGTGTAGCGTGTGTAAATACTAATAGACAGTTCATCGGCATAGAGCTTGATGATACATATTACGAGATAGCAAGACAGCGTATAAATAACGCTGTTTTTTCTTTGCATTAAAGCGGAAAGGGGGTGCAATAATGGAAAAAAACAAGGTAGGAAGACCGTCTGTAATGACAGAAGCGATGATAAGTAAATTAGAATTACTATTCTCGCAAGGACTATCAGACCGTGAAGCCTGTCTTATTGCGGATATAAGCACTACTGCTCTTTATGATTATTGCACCGCAAACCCTGATTTTGCGGAGCGAAAAGAGCTATTGAAAGATAACCCGAAGATAAAAGCAAAGCTCAATATAGCAGAAGCAATAGAAGCAAAAGACGTAGATATGTCAAAGTGGTATCTTGAACGCAAAGCAAAAGACGAGTTTTCGACAAAGCAAGAGATAAGCGGAGATATAACAGTTAAAAAACTTGAGGACTTACTATGAGCTATACAGCCGACTTTCTTATAGCTAAACGCAAAGAGAAGTGGAGCGAGCTTAATAGCATTGACTACGACAAGCAATTCAGAAGTGCGGTAGCAGAAGAAATGCTCACGGATAGTAATTTGCTTGGAGAGATCAAGAGAAATCCCGAAAAGCTGATAGAGCTTGTTTTTATCGTAGTTGACAAAAATCAGAAGACGATGCCGTTCTTCCTGAATGACGTGCAGCACGAGTTTATGAATACGTTAAATAAAGCCATAGAGGACTTTAACAACGGAGATATAACAGATATATCCCTATTAGTCTTAAAGGGCAGACAGCAAGGATTTACAACGCTTGTAACGGCGTATCAGCTTGCTTGCAGTATTCTCAACAAAAACTTTCAAGGCTATACTCTCGCAGACAAAAGCGATAACTCTGAAGCTATATTTCAGAATAAAGCTAAATTCCCTTATAGTCAGCTTCCCGAAGCTCTAAAGCCAACGGAGAAGTACAATAACCGCAAACAGCTATTATTCGAGAAGATAAATAGCTCTTGGGCGGTAGATACAGCGACAAAAGACGTAGGTCGTTCTCGTACAGTAAACTTCTTTCACGGCTCAGAGTGTGCCTTTTGGAAAGACGGCATATCACCTATACAGGGAGCTTTGGGAGAAGCATTTACAAAGAACTGCATCAAGATATACGAGAGTACAGCAAACGGCTATAACGACTATCAGAAGATGTGGAATAGCGGCGTACATATAAACTGCTTCTATGAGTGGTGGAAGACGAAAGAGTATAATATATCCTTCAAGAACGAGGATATAAAACAGTCTTTCCTTCACGACATAGACTCTAAGAAAGATTGGATATATGAACGCTTACGTTGGCTAAGAGACGAGAAAAACCTTTCTCCCGAACAGCTCTATTGGTATTGGAATAAGTACGACAAATACCTTGATAAAGACCTGATAAAGCAAGAGTATCCTTGCACAGCTCACGAAGCTTTCTTGCTGTCAGGTAAGAACGTATTTGATACAGCTATTATTCTTGATAGGCTCGATAGACTCAAAAAGCCTATAAAGACGGGATATTTCACCTATAACTATGACGGACTCCGTATAAGCAATATACAATGGGTAAATGACAAGGACGGCTATATAAGGCTCTATCAGATGCCAAACACACCTGAATTTACTGAGTATTGCATAGGCGGTGATACAGCGGGAGAGGGCAGCGACTTCTTCACGGGACACGTTCTCGATGCCAAGACGGGCGTACAAGTCGCAACGTTAAAACATCAATTCGATGCAGACCAATATACAAGGCAAATGTATTGTCTCGGTAAGTTCTATAAAGATGCTCTCATAGGCATAGAAGCAAACTTCGACAGCTATCCTATTATGGAGCTACAAAGGCTCGGCTACATCAAGCAATACACGAGAGAAGCACAAGACACATATACGGGTAAGACTGAGAAGCGTTTTGGCTTCAAGACTACGAGCTTGACAAGACCGACAATTATCTCAAGGCTCATAGAGATAGTACGAGAGCATTGTGACACTATCAATGACAGAGATACATTAGAGGAATTGCTGACGATCATACGCAACGAGAAGGGGCGTATAGAAGCTCCCGAAGGCGGTCACGATGACCAAATGATGGGACTTGCGATAGCTCACCATATCAGAGAGCAAGTCGTATTCCCGCAAGAGGTTGTAACAGTCAATCCGCAGTATAGGTTTAGCATTGAGAAACACCTTGACATACAGTATGACTACGGCGAAGAAATGACGATAGTATAAGGGGGATATATGGAAATACTTATAATACTGACAGTCGGCACGCTTAACATAGCGTGCTTTTTTATTGGTGCTAAGGTCGGGCAGACAGTAGCAAAGGGAGAGAAGATAGAAGCTCCCTCTCTCAATCCTATGAAGGCGGTAAAAGAGCATCAGGCAAAGAAGCAAGCCGAAGCAGAACAAGAACGCATAGATACCATTATGCGAAACATAGAGAGCTATGACGGCACGAGCCGAGGACAGGAAGACGTGCCGAGGGGGTGAATGAATGGATATAAGAGAAATACAAGAGACTCCTATATGGACTCTATACGAGAAGGGGCGTAACTACCATAGAAGGACGGGCATATATACCGATACAGATAGAAACTATCGTATGTATAACGGCAATCAATGGGAAGGTGCAAAGCTCGGTGATGTAGAGCCCGTGCAGAAGAATTTTATCAAGCCCATTGTAAAGTACAAGGTATCAGTAATACACGATAACCTATACGGCATTGTTTACTCTTCGCAGAATTATGAAAATCAGGCGTTCCGCAAAGCTGCCGAAAGATATTGCGAAATGCTCAACGGCTATGCTGCAAGAGTGTGGGAACGTGACAAGATGGATTTCAAGGGCAGACGAGTAACAAAGGACTCCGCTATCAATGACGAGGGCATTATATACGTCAATTTTGATAGAGAGAATATGTACCCTATCAATGAGATCATCAAGAAGAACGACATCTACTACGGCAACGAGAACGATGACGATATACAGAGTCAGCCGTATATTCTGATACGAAAGAGAATGCCCGTAGTCAATGCGATAGAGCTTGCCTTGAATGAGGGTATGAGCAAAGAGAAGACGGCATTTATTATCGGTGACACAGATACCTTTGAGGAAAGCGGAGAAGCGGCAAAGATAGAGCTTGATAATATGGTGACTGTCATATATAAGCTCTACAAGCTGAACGGCACAGTACACTTCTCAATCGCTACAAGGTGGGTAGAGATAAGCGAAGATATAGACCTCGGCATAAAGCTCTATCCCATAGCTCACTTCAATTGGGAAGAGAAAGAAGGCTCGGCTCGTGGAGAGGGCGAGGTAAGATGCCTCACACCCAATCAGATAGAGGTCAACCGCACAGAGGCAAGACGAGTCCTGACAGTCAAGTACCAAGCATACCCGCAGAAGGTAGTTGACGTTAGCAAGATAGCCAATCCTCAAGCACTTAAAACAGTCGGCGGTACAATCCGTACGAACGGACAGCCCGTAGAGGATATTCACAAGATAGTCGGCACTTTGCCCCCCGCACAGATGTCTCCCGATGTTGTAAAGCTCCAAGAGGACTTGATACAGGTCACAAGAGACTTGGCGGGTGCGGGAGATACAGCGACAGGACAAGTTGACCCCGAAAGTGCATCAGGTAGAGCTATTCTTGCGGTACAACAGGCTTCTCAGGCTCCTATGACAGAGCAGAAGGAAAGCTACAAGAATTTCATAGAGGACTTGGCGAGAATATGGCTTGAATATCTTATAGTCTATTCTGAGAACGGCGTAGATATGGAAGAGAAGGTCACAGACCCAAGAACAGGGGAAGAGACAATACAGCTTGTCAAAGTTCCGCAGAGTGCCCTTGAACAGCTCCAAGCGACTGTAAAGATAGATATAACTCCCAAGAGCGTATATGATCGCTTTGCTCAAGAGCAGACGATAGAAAACCTCTTGACGAATGGACTATTCAACGTTGAGAGAGTGAGCGAGTTGTCCGTCTATGCTGAGATACTTGACGATGACTCCGTAGCTCCCAAAGTGAAGATACAGGAAGCAGTAGAGCGTATCAAGGAAGAACAACGCAAGATAGCTATGATAGAAGCAGAAGCACAGATGATGCAGCAGAGGGCACAGCAATTCCTTATGGAAGATGCTGACGGACAGGCACAGCAGATAGCCGATGCACAGTCACAGCTTGAAGCTCAGTTAATGGCAGAGGAAGCGGAATACGCTGACGATGAAGCAGAGCTTGACGAAGAAACCGCAGAAGCGGAAGAAGAAACAGACGAGGAATAATTATGACAGAACACGATTGTAAGAAATGCGTTCACGCTCATAAGATATGTGAGGGTGAATGGGAATGCGATGCAGAAAACTATGACATTAAAGATTTCGGTTGCTATATTCCCAAAATGACCTTTGGTGAAGCTGTTGAAGCACTTAAAAAAGGTGCAAAAATAGCCCGTAGAGGTTGGAACGGCAAAGGTATGTACCTTTGGCTCTTGCCTGAATGCAAGGTAAAAAAGGAATGGTGCAGAGACGAAAGGCTTATTGAGTGTATGGGCGAAGATGACGAAATATTGTGTCTTGGCTCTATTCGTATGTTCACTCACGACAGCACAGGCAGACAGGCGGTGCTTACAGGTTGGCTTGCAAGTCAGAGCGATATTCTGTCTGAAGATTGGTATATCGTTGATTAAGCACTCATATCGGGTGCTTTTTCTTATATATGCTCCAAGCATTTAAGAGCCTAAACTGTATGGAATATTCGGTGAAGCAAAACACCTAAACAAAAAATGGGAAGGAAAAATCGTTATGGAAATGAACGAAAACCTTGTGACCGAAGAGGTTGCTGAAAACACGGAGCAGACCGTAGAAGAAACACCAAAGACCTACACGGAAGCGGAGTTCAACGCAAAGCTTGACGAGGTTATTGGTAAGAAGCTCGCTCGCAAAGAAGCAAAGATACGCAAGGAGTACGAGAGAAAGTACGGCGACCTTGAGGAAGTGCTGAAAGCGGGAACGGGCAAAGATAGCGTAGAAGAGATGACGGACACGTTTACGAAGTTCTATGAGAGCAAAGGCATCAAGATAAACAAGAAGCCTGAATACTCCGCAAAGGATATTGAGGTACTTGCAAGAGCCGAAGCTGAGGATATTATCCGTATGGGCTATGAAGATGTGGTCGAGGAAGTTGACCGCCTTACAGAGCTTGGAGCTGCAAAGATGACCGCAAAGGAAAAAGCGGTATTTAAGGTCCTTGCAGAGCATAGACAGAACGCCGAGAGAAGCAACGAGCTTGCGAAGATTGGCGTAACTGAGAATATATACAACAGCAAGGAGTTCAGGGACTTTCAGAGCAAGTTCAATCCTAATACGCCTATTGCAGATGTTTACGACATCTACACCAAAACACAACCTAAAAAGAACATCAAAACAATGGGAAGTATGAAGAACAGCACGAGCGATGACGGCACAGTAAAGGACTTCTATACAAGAGACGAAGCCCTTCAGTTCACTAAGAAGGACTTTGACAACAATCCCGCACTATTTAAAGCAGTCGAAGCATCTATGCTGAAATGGTAATACTTCCTCGCCTATGAAAGGAAGGAAAAAACTATGGCAGTAACTAACTTTATTCAGACAATATGGTCTAAGAAAATTCAGGACGACCTTGAGCTTAAGTGTAAGCTCGTTGATAACTGTCTCCGTGACTACGAGGGAGACTGTAAGCACGCACAGAGCGTTAAAATTCTCGGTGTTGGTGAGCCTACTATCGGTGCTTATGACGGCACTCAGGACATCACCATTGAGGAAATGAGCGACAAGGGACAGATGCTCACAATAGATCAGGCTAACTACTTTGCTTTCTACGTTGATGACGTAAATCAGGCACAGTCCGTTCCCGGTCTTAAGGAGAAGTATCAGGAGAAGGCTGTTCACGGTCTCGCTGTTGCTCGTGACACCTACGTTGCAAACCTTATCAAGGGAGCAGCAAACGCAACAACCGCTACTGCTCTTGAGAGAGAAGCAGTAAAGGAAGCTATTGATGCAGCTATCGTAGCTCTCCGTGAGCGTAACTTTGACGAAGAGGGCGTAATTGAGATTACTCCCGCAGTTTACAACGTATTCAAGAACGAGCTTATTACTCTTTCTACCAACAACCCCGAGTACATCAAGAAGGGTATTGTTGGCGTTTACGATGACTTCAACGTAATTATGTCAAACAATATGGCGAAGGACTCTACTCACGCATACTGCTGTGTACGTGGTAAGAAGGCTATCGCCTTTGCGGGACAGATTAACGAGGTTGAAGCTCTTCGTGCTGAGAAGAGATTTAAGGACATCATTCGTGGTCTTGACACATTCGGTGCTAAGGTCATTGATGAAGCTCGTATTCAGGTTATCAAAGTACCCGTTGGTGCTTGATAAAGGCGTATGAATAGCCCTATATAAAGGGAACGCACTACGCATAGTATAAACGCCGAGGGGGGAGTAGCAATAATCGTTACTCCCCCCTTTTCGTGAATATAGAACGATTTTCTGTATTGACGAAAAGAAAGGAGAGGGATATATGCAAGTATTTATCAGAAAGCCAAGCATTGACCTTTTTGCGGGCATCAGAGTCAGCAAAGATACGGTGCTTGAATATGAAAACGAGAACGTTAAGCAGAGCTTAAAAGATTTGGTATTTCACTCTGTTACAAGAGTAAAGGGTGAGAGCTTTGAGAGCGTATATGACACAACTATTCAGCTCAAGGAAGGTGACGTACTTGTCTTTGAGGAAGAGGGCAGAGGTTATATAAAGCCCGTAGAGGAATTTGTAACGATAGCGGAAGCCATTGACGATCTAACAAACGCAAAGGGGGTTGGTGAGTAATGTTTAAGGTAAATGACGATTTATCTATCTATGTGACAAGGGGAGATATGGTCTTCCTCAAGGTAACGGCAGAGAACAACGGAGAAGCCTATACTTTTGATGCGGGAGAGGTCTTGAGAATAAAGGTCTATCGCAAGAAGGACTGTAAGGAAGTCGTATTGCAGAAGGATTTTCCCGTAACAACGGCAACACAAGAGGTAGAGCTTATCCTTGAGGAAGCTGATACCAAGATAGGCGAGGTAATAAGCAAGCCTGTTGACTATTGGTACGAGGTAGAGCTTAATCCCTTTGACAATCCTCAGACTATCATCGGCTATGATGATGACGGCACAAAGGTATTCAAGCTCTTTCCCGAAGGAGACGATATAGAGGACTATGAGCCTATCACTCCCGAAGATATACCGATAGTAGATACCGAGCTTGATATGACATCTAACAGACCCGTAGAAAATCAGGTAATAGCTCGTGCCTTTGCACAGCTTCAAGAAGGCTATCAGGCAACGCACGAAGCAGTAGCAAAGCTGCACGTTACGCCTGAAATGTTCGGAGCTGTCGGTGACGGAGAGGCTGACGATACAAAAGCACTTGAAAAAGCAGTAGCGACATTAAGAGACAACAGCACATTATTCTTGAGGGGTAGCTATGTTGTAACAAAAATGCACGTCAACAACGTAAGGGGCCTTACGGTTACGGGTGGTGGTAGCATTATAGCGAACAACTCTTGTGACTTTAATTTTGTTAAATTCAACTCGTGTGACAACCTAACCGTTCATAACATCAAGATTGACGGAAAGAATAAGCCTTGTCGAGCTTTTAATATTTGCGATACAAGAACATTCTACTTGACGATGCTTACTGTTGAAAACGTTGGAAACGATACAGCAGACGCTTCTCTTTACGGCATATTCTGTCGCAATTCGCATAACGGGGTAATAAACAATAGCTTCGTTAAGTATGTTCACGCAAAGAGCGTAGCAACGGGTATAGCTTTAGACGGTGAGACGGACGAAGAAGTTCCAAAAAACATTGTAATAGATCGTGTTCGTATAGAAGATATATCACCTATTGACGATGCAGACGGCTTGAAAATTTTAGGAGCAGAGACACCCGTAAATTTGACAGTCAGCAATTCGGTATTTGTTGATTGTGCAAAGCGAGCTATGAAGTTCCAAGCAAAGGGGTGTTATTCACATAACAACGTAATTCACGTAAATAAATGTAATTACGCTTCTATCGACTTTCAGCAAGGATACGGAAAATCTATTGATGACACTATACACTATAACGTCACGGAAATAGGAATAGACGGAAACGGATATATCGGCGTTGCGGTAACATCTCAAGTGGAAGTCAGGGGGTTATGTGTAACGGTTGCTAATAATGATGCAAGTCTGTATTCGGGTGCAACATCATCTTGTATGTTTCTCGTTCAAAACTTGCAGGGGGAAGCAGAAATAGCAGACGTGACAATAAAAGATTGCAATATTGACGGTTGCTCAATGCTTGTAAGAAATACGCTTTCTATTCCTGTTAAGCGTATAACGGTTGACAACGTGACGATAGGAAAACTTTATCAACACGCAATATTTACGGGGGGCGAGTATTCTCATATTTGCCTAAAAAACTGTTCGCTCTTAAATCGTCCTTTGGGTTGGAACGGCATACTCAACGGCGTAAGTTATGACACTTGCGATATTGATATTACAAATATTGCCGCCGCAGATACAAACGCAATTGGAAGACCTACAAACTCAAACTCTCGCATTGTTGCAAGAGGGGCTACGTCTGATTTTGTTTCAGGCTCCTTCGTTTTTGAAAACGGCAAGATGATATTTATAACTCCTACTAACGTAAATCCGCAAGGTAGTATTTATTCATCGGGAAAAAATTTTGCTATGGCAAAATGCGGAGATATTTGCTATATGCAAACGCCTGAAACTGATACCAACGGCTTTTGTGTAGGTTACATTTGCACGAACGCCCCCGATAGCACAAATACAAGAGGCGAATGGAAAAAAATTTATATGTAAAGAGAGGGTAGAATATGAGCGTAAAAGGAAACGCAAAGAGCTATGTAGAGCTTCGTGGCTCTCTTTCGCTCCCTGAAGCGATACACGGCAAGTCAGCTTATGAGCTTGCCGTAATGCACGGCTTTGAGGGAACAGAAGCGGAGTGGGTACGTTATCTCCGCTACGCCAAAGACGGCTTAACTCCCTATATAGGCGTAAACGGTCATTGGTGGATAGGAACACAGGACACAGGCGTACACGCAGAAGGCAAGGACGGAGTAAACGGCTTGACACCATATATCGGAGAGAATGGCGATTGGTGGATAGGAGAAGCCGACACAGGCGTTATAGCGGGAACACCTAAATATATGTGCGGAACGGGATTGATGTACGAGGTCGAGACTTCCCTTGCTCCTAACAAGGTCTATTTCTTGTTAGAGGGTGACGATGACATACCTCTCACATATCTTTCTGCCGTTGCTTCGGGAACGGAAGATATAGAGATAGGCGGTACTGCTCTTGAGGTGGGTACGGTCTATTTCAAGTATGAGGAAGCAAACGACGAGCCTACAACAGTAACATTCACAATTGATAACTCACCTTGCACCGTACCAAACGGCACAACTTGGCAAGACCTTTATGACGAGTATAGCAATTTAAGCGGAGATGACAATAACAATCCGTTTTTTAGCGATTGGTATGTGGTAGTCAATTATGTTTGCTCACAAATGGACGATGGAATACTTGTCAAAGATGGAATATATATAACTCTCGATATGGTGATAGAGGCAGGCAACTATGTTAATAGCGGAGTTATGCCAAGTGATTTAGAAACACCAGGCACGATAGAATTCACCATTGACAATACAAGTTACACAGTCGCAGAGGGCACTACTTGGGGCGAATGGGTCGACACAACGAACGGTAATTATGAAGTAGAAGGTTCACTTGTAATGAATATGCACACAGAATGTTATGTTTCTTTTACTTATGAAGATGGTTCGCCAAGCGAATATGTAAGTGCTAATGAAGTAATAACATCTGGCACATATACGCACGCATAAGGCGGTGAGAATATGGAAAAAGGAATTTTATTTGGCGATAAAAAAGGTATCACCCGCTATGCAACCGCTGCATACGCAAACCCTTTAGGATTTGACCGTAAAATCAGGACGGCTTTTGTTGGTGACAAGAACGGCAAAGCTAAAATATGCTTCGGTGTTCAGCCGATAGTGGTCTATATAGACAATGCTCGTTATATAGTCGATAAGGGCACAACGTGGGGAGAGTGGGCGAATAATAACTCTCCTTTTGCGGTAGTAGCCGAACAGATAAGCAAAGACGGCGGCACTACCTTTATATGCAATAGTGATGACACAAGAGTTTACGCTACTGATGAAATGTTGCGAGACGGAATATACGCAAGCAGTTGTGAACATAGTGCTTGGGGCGAGTGGGTAATAACAAAAGAGCCGACTTGCATTGAGGACGGTTTAAAAGAGCGTACTTGCTCAAGCTGTGGCGAGGTACAGACTCAAGTCGTTCCCGCTTCGGAAGAATATCACAATTACGAGTATTACGGAAGTCAATCAGCAACGTGTACGGCAGACGGATATACTAAGTATAAATGCTCTCATTGTGGAGATATTAAGACAACTTGGTATGATGCTTTGGGGCATAACTACGACAGCAACGGCGTATGTACTGAGTGTAACCATTGTAAGCATATTTCAACAAATTGTAGAAAGATAGACTCGGAAACACACGAAGAATATTGTACGCAGTGCGGAGAAGTGCTATCTACGTCTGCTCACTCTTTCGACTCTTACGGAGATTGTGAACATTGTGGGTATAGCGTGCCTACGGGTGGCGGTGGAAGTAATACTGTAATTTGTCCTATTTGCGGTGGAAGTTACAACTATGCTGACTATACAATCTGTCCGCACTGTGGCGGCGTTGAGCCAGACAAGGTTACTTGCTCTAATTGTGGTGGTACGTACTATAAAAACGAATATTCAAGCTGTCCGCATTGTGGCGAGTAACAGTAAATAGTAAGACAAGAAAGAAGGTGCAAAACTATGACCTTACTTGAATTTAAAAAGACAGTATTAGGGCTTATAGAGGAATTAAACCCTAACAGCGAGCTTTTGACAGACGATCCCGACATAGCAGCGAAGATAAATTCCGTCATCAATCTTGTAATGTTTGAGATGGCGAGAATGAAGAAGATACCTAAGTATGTTGAGCTTGAGGTAACGAAGGGCGACTTGATTACATTTGAAGCCATTGAAAAGGAATGTGGCTACGAGGTATATCAGGTCGGCACGATAGGGGGAGTGGCATACTCCCCCAAAGCTGACGGAACAGTATTCAAGGTTTTGGAGAGTGGTACGGCAGAGATAAACTGCTACGTATTCCCCGAACAAATAACGGAAAAGACCAAAGACAAAGCCTACGAGTTTGAATTGACTCCCGATGTGCTTGGGGTAATGGTATATGGTGTTGCGGGAGATTTGCTCAAGAGTGATGTTTCCGCAGAATACGGGCGAGTATATTCAGAGAGATACGAGTCAAAGAAGCAGATGCTTGACCCCCGCTATCAGATGACTACGGTCTATATTGAAGGGGGCATTGATATATGAGTGCAACAACGGGAAGCCTTGTATCAAGAATGTACGGTGCTTTTCGTGGCGTTGACTTTCGGGGCGAAGAGATAAACCTATCAAGAAGCCCCGACAGTAAAAACGTTTGGAAAGACTACAAAGAGACAGACAGCATAAGGACAAGACCTGACCTTGAATTGAAGACTACCTTTAACACACCTGTATATGGTGTGTTTTTTTATAAGGATTTTCAGCTTGTGCATAGCGGAACGAAGCTCTACAAGGTAGTAAACGGAGCTAAAACAGAGCTTTATTCAGGCTTAAAGGCAGCACTCAGCGACAGCTTTATCTATGAGAATGTATGGTACTTCAAAGACGGACAGCATTATTTGCAGTATGACGGCACAACGATAAAAGAGGTAGAGGGCTATGTTCCCACTACCACAATTGCGAGAAAGCCAAGCGGTGGCGGTACTGTCTACGAAGATGTCAATATGCTCACGGGAAGAAGAAAAAACGCCTTTCTTGCTGACGGAGAGAGTAAGGTATTTGTCCTTGATGCTATGGAAATTGATAGCGACTACAAGCCTATTGTAAAGGTCAACGATGCCGTTGTAACAAACTACACCGTTGACTATAAGGCGGGAAAAATAACATTTACAACGGCTCCTACCGTTCCCAAGACGGACGGACAGGATAACGTAACGGTAGAGTTTAGGAAGACAAACGAGAAGCAGCGTAACAGCATTTTAAATTGTACTCTGCTTCAGGTGTTCGATAACAGAGTATTCGTAAGCGGAAATGATGAACAGCCTAATGTCGTATGGCATTGTAGCTTGAATGACCCTACCTATTTCAGCGATTTAGACTACTACCAAGAGGGACTTGACTCTGCAAAGGTAAAAGGTCTTGTAGCGGGAAATAACGTGCTGTGGGTGTTCCGTGAGCCGTCTCAGGCTAATACAACGGTGTTCTATCATACACCTACTGTTGATAGTGAATACGGCAAAATCTATCCTTCTCAGCACTCAAGTATAACTACGGGCTGTGTCGCTAAAGCAATAAACTTTAACGATGACATTATCTTCTTTAGTGAGCGAGGAATGGAAGGTATAAGCGGTGACGTAACTACCGAACAGGCTATTGCTCATAGAAGCTCTCTTGTGGACCGAAAAATGATAGCCGAGAAAGATTACAAGAATATGATCCTTGAAGAGTGGGAAGGTTATCTTCTCGTCTTTATTGGAAACAAGGTATATCTTGCTGACTCAAGAACGGCTTTCACGAACGAAAATCACATAGAGTACGAGTGGTTTTATTGGGAGCTTGACAAGAGGGTAACGTGTGCGAGAGTGTACGGCGGTGTGCTTTATATAGGCACAGAGGACGGCATATACACACTTACAAACAACACAAGCAACGTAGAGAGCTATTGGGTAACACCAAAGGATAAATTTAACGCTCCGCAGAAGCAGAAAACTACCAATAAACGAGGTTGTGTAGTAGAAGCAACGGGCGATATTTCCGTATATGCAAAAATCGAGGACACAGATTTTGAGCTTATAGGAACATATGAAAAAGTCACGGACTATTTTGCTTGCAGAATAAAGCGTAAGAAGTGGAAAGATATACAACTTAAATTCCACTCAAAGACGAGATTTAGCCTTGAGACAGCTACGTTAGAGTGCTTTATCGGTGGATATATCAAGAGATAGGGGGGATATAGATGGGTACAACACCTAATTACGATGTCAATTACGATGACAAACGCTTCACTCAGGTAAATACAGAGAAAGAAGCGGCATTGACAGATGTAGAAAAAACATACGGCGGTATGATAGACAAATCCGATGATTTTTATGACAAGCAGATACAAGCCGCAAAGGACTACGAGAAAAGACAGACCGAGATACAAAATCAGCAGACCGATTTTGCAATTCAGAAGATAGAACAGCAGAAAGACCAAGCCAAGAAGGACTACACCAAAGAGCAGTCAGGAGCTTATGTAGATTGGCAGAAGCAGAGCAATCAGTACGGAGCAAACGCCGAGCAGATAGCGGCTCAAGGAATGACTCATACGGGATATAGCGAAAGCTCCCAAGTTAGTATGTATAACACATACCAAAACCGCATAACAACGGCGAGAGAGTCTTTTAACCTTGCAATCTTGAATTACAACAATGCTATTAAAGATGCTCGTCTTCAAAATAGTGCGGCTCTTGCGGAGATAGCGTATCAGTCATTACAGAAACAGCTTGAATTGTCTTTGGCGGGCTTTCAGTATAAAAATTCGCTTGTCACAGAATTGGCGAAAACGAAGCGAGAAATTGACAACGAGTACAATGACCGTTATCAAGATGTTCTCAAGCAGATCAATACAGAAAATGCACTTGCCGAGGAAGTTAGACAGTATAACGCTACTCTTGCGGAAAATCAGAGACAGTTTAATGCAAACAAAGCTTTGCAACAGGCTCAGCTCGATTTGCAAAAGGAACAATTTGCTTGGCAGAAAGCTCAAGCGGCAAATAGTGCAAAGGTATCAAGCGGCAAATCCTCTTCGGGTGGCTCGTCAGGTGGCAGTAAAAAGCCATCGGTCAAAAGCGGTAGCAAGCAAGTAAAACCGCAAGCAAAAATTACAAACGGTAACAAAGGCTCGAATGTAAGTGCTTCCGACTATATAAACAAGTTGATATCTTCGGGTGCTAACAAGGACAGGGTAGCTAATGAAATTAGCCTTGCACTTCGAGAAGGGGCAATCACCGAGAAAGAAGCAACACAGCTTCGAAACGAGTTTACGCCAAGAGGAATCCAATGGATTTAAAAAGGGGGGATAGCTTTGTCTAATTATTGGAAAAAGAAATTAGAAGAACTAACTGAGGAAGAAAAGAACAAAACCTTAAAAACTTCTCAAGAATCAAGCACCCCCTCTAATTATTGGCAGCAAAAACTTGACGAGCTTGAAGAGTCAGAAAGAAAAAAGAATACCACAACAACGGCAAAGGACGATGACATAGCTCCCGTAACAATTACCGAAGAAGACCGTAATAGGCTTAAATCATTGAAAGGCTTTGACGAAGAAGAAGATGACGAACGCACTTGGTTTCAAAAAGGTGCTTTTGAGGACGGTTATCAGTTTGGAGACGTATTAAGGTCTATCTCTGCTTCTTCGGAAGATTTGGCTAACAACGTTATGGCGGGAATACTCGGTATCGGGGAAAAGGTTGTAGATGCGGGTGCTTATGTTGTCGGTGCTACGGGTAAACTCTTTGGAGCTGATGAATTTGCCGAGAAAACAAAGGACTTTATAGCAAAGGACTTGTATGACGAAAAAGAGCTTGCCAAAAAGCTCGATTTAGTAGGAAATCCCATTTACGCATTGACAACGAAAAAGATACTCGGTATAGACGAAGATAAAGACTCGGTTTTTGGTGATAAAACCGACTCGGTAGCACAATCGGGCGGTCAGTTGATAACACAAATAGGCTTACAAGCCGTTGGTGTTCCTTGGTTTGTTACATCAGGTGTAACGAGTTTCGGTAGCGAGGTTGAGGGTGCTTTCAATGAGGGTGCAACCTACGGCGAAGCGGGTTTGAGTGGTGCTATAACGGCGGGTGCTGAAATACTGACAGAAAAATTATCAGGCGGTATCAAATTTGGCAATATGGGTACGCTTGACGATGGACTCACAAAAGCTCTCGCAAGGGGCATTTCTAACAAATTCGTGCGTTCGGCTGCAAAGCTCGGTATGGACGTTGTGGGCGAGGGTGCTGAGGAATGGCTTTCTGAGGACATTGGCAGATTTGGTCAATGGCTTACATATCAGGACGATAAGACACTTACTGAAATGCTTTGGTCAGAAGAAGCTATGGAAGCGAAGATTGAAGCGTTTATAGGCGGTGGTATGCTTGGTGGCGTTGGTAGTGTTACTCAAGGCATACAAGCCAAAGCAAAGGGCGTAGATGCTACATCAGGCTTAACGGCAAACGAAGAAGCAGTATTCAAAAAGATATTTGAAGATCGTGTAGCGGAAGCCGAAAAGAACGGCGAAAAGCTGACTCTTGGAGAAAAGACAAAGCTCCATAACGAAATCCTTGAGCAGATGGAAAAAGGCTATATCTCTACTGACACCATTGAGGAAGTGCTTGGCGGTGAAACCTATAAAAACTACAAGGACACGGTAGATAGCGAGGAAGCCATACTCAAGGAATTTGAGGAATTAGGCAATAAGCAAAATCCTACTCTTGCGGAGCAGACGAGATACGTTGAATTAAAGGCGAAGGTAGAGGAAATCAAGAACAGCACACAGCGTAAGGACCTTAAAACTAAATTGAGCGAGGAAGTTTTCTCTCTCGCTAAAGATAGTAAACTCGCAGAAAGCTACTACGAGGGTGCAAGACGAGGACAGGCTTTTGAAGCTGATTTGTCGCAGTACGATGACACACAGAAAGCTACAATACAGAGTGCTATTGATAGCGGAATACTGAATAACTCACGGAAAACACACGAGTTTGTTGATTTTGTAGCCAAAATATCAGCAGACAAGGGTGTTTCTTTTAATTTTGCCGATAATGAGAAAATCGCAAATACAAGTTTTGCGGTAGAGGGTGCTATCGTCAACGGCTACAAGGTTACAAACGAGGACGGAAGCATAGGTATAACGGTAAATATCGAGTCACCTAAATATCTTAATTCCGTTGTCGGTCACGAAGTTACGCACGTCCTTGAGGGTACGGAGCTTTACGGAGAATTGCAAAAGACTCTGTTTGAATATGCAAAGTCCAAAGGCGAGTACGACAGCAGAAGGGCAGCCCTCGGCGAACTGTATGCTGAGAAAGATATTGATACAGAGCTTACGGCAGATTTGGTCGGCGACTACCTCTTTACCGACAGCGACTTTATCAACAATCTATCCACAAAAAACAGGAACGTATTTCAGAAGATATATGACGAGATCAAGTACCTTTGCAAAGTCGCAACGGCGGGAAGCAAAGAAGCGAGAGAGCTTGAGAAGGTCAAAAAGGCTTTTGAGAAGGCGTATAAAGAGAGTGGCAAGGCGAGTGCTAAAACAGAGTATTCTCTTACTCCCGTAGAAGCCGTGCAGCCGAAGTCTAACAAGTGGAACAGAACACTCACAACGGAAGAAGCAAAAGCGAGATTTCCGAAGTTATGGGACGTTACCGCAGACGAGAGCGAAGCGAGAAACCCGACACAGATTTCAAGTACAGTAAATTCGTACAGGAAAGTCTATAACTTCCTTCAGAACGAGGGATTTGACGGAACAATACTTGATGCTTCAAGTGGTCTTGGCTACGGCACAAAGGCGGGAATAGAGGAATACGGCTTTGATGTTGAGGATATAGAGCCTTACCCCGATAAGAGCTACAATCCGAAATACAAAGATTATTCCGCTTTGGATAAGAAATACGATGTTGTTATCAGTAACGCCGTGCTGAATGTTCTTCCTCAGGACCAGAGAGATGCACTTGTAGTGAAAATGGGCGAAATGCTCAACGATGGCGGTAGAATTTTTATCAATGTACGTGGTAAAGATGTAGACACGTTGGCAAGCAATAGCAACAATACAAATATCTCTCCTATGGAGTGGTTTGTTGATAGCACAGGAAGTTATCAGAAGGGCTTTACAAAGCCTGAGCTTGTTGCCTATTTGCAAGATGCTCTTGGAGAGGGCTTTACAGTTAAGCCTACAAATATGTTTGGTGCTGTTTCCGCTATTGTCACGAAAGATAGCGGAGTAAAATATTCTCTTTCCGACAGTAACGGTAAGAAGTTGACGAAAGAGCAAGGAGAGTATTTCAAGGACAGTAAGGTACGTGACGAGAACGGCAATCTCAAGGTTATGTATCACGGCTCACAAGATGCGGGATTTCATATATTCGACTCTTCTATGTCCGATGACGATACGAGCTTCTTCTTTGTTGACAGAAACGATGTAGCGGCAACGTATAGCGGAACAAGCGAAACCTACGCCGCACCGACTTTCCACACGGCAGAGGATTTTAACAAATTTTTTGCCGAAAACGGAATGAACGAGTACAGCGTTAAGGAAGAAATGCACGGAGAGTATAAGTGGTTTGTCCTGTATGAAAACGGTAGCGAGATCGCTTCAAGCGAAACCGCAAAAATGCTCTATGATGAATTTCGTGATTGGACGGGTCTTGGAGAAGGCGAAGCTAATTACAAGGTGTATCTCAACCTTACAAATCCTCTTGTGGTAGATGCAGAGGGGCGTAATTGGAATAGAATTTCGGGTGAATTTTCTCAAGAGGTTTACGATAGATACCAAACCTTGACGGCAGAAGAAAAAACAGCATTGACTCAGCTTGCCGCTTGGGAAGATGCAAGTATATTCCGTGATGAAATAGAAACGGCAGTAGAAAGCGTAGAGCGAGGGGCAAATTATGTAGATGATTACATAAGAAACCTTGCAAGTGCGGCGAACAAATTAGGCGATGCAGATATGTACCGCCTTTTTGATATTGCTACTGATAACTTTTCCGAAGAGTCCTTGCGTGAGAACGCTGTTAAGTATCTCAAGACGAGAGACTTTGCACAGAGGGCAAAAGAACAGGGCTATGACGGTGTTATATTCAAAAACATCGTTGACAATGGCGGTTTTGCTGACGGAACAGAGGGAGCTTCTACTGTTGCTATTGCCTTTGAGTCTAATCAGATAAAGTCCGTTGCAAACGAAAAGCCTACGGGTGATGCTGATATACGTTATTCACTCTCCGAGGATAATGACTCTTATTCACGTATTTACGATATGCAAGTTGAAGTCAACAATCTCCGAAAATCCATTAGTGAGTTTGAAGCGAGCGATGATTTTAAGTCGCATATGAGCGAATTAAGCGAAGCGATAAGCAACAACGATATTGATAATGGAATTAAAGCGTATAAAGAATGGAGAGAGAAATCAGGCTACGATGCACTTATAAACAAAAGAGACTCGTTACAAGCCGAGCTTGACAAACTCCGAAAAGAATATGACGATAACTTAACCAATCGAGAGCTTGAAAAAGAACAAGCCGCTATTGCTAAATCGGGCTTGAGTGAAGCAGATTATTTCCGTAAACAAGCAGTAAAAGAATTTGGCTATACGCCATATTTCTACGATGCGGGATATATTACACCGAACGGAAAAATGCTTAACTTTAGCGGCGAAAAAGGCTACCATTACGGCGGCAGAGGTCAAGATCATAGAGCTATCGGAGTTATCTACGCTGATACCAACGGAAGCGATGCTCTAAATCGTTTTGTTAAAGACGGCAATATTCGTATAATGGCAGAGTCGCCCGGCATTGATATATCTTCTGTTGCAGAGCCGACAAAAGAACAGTACGCAACAATAAGAAAATTTATCAATGAGTATTCCGATAAAGGATTTTTCAACGTTGACCTTACCGATGAAAACGGAAGAGTAATAGGCACTTTACAATATGAAAATCGCATAAATTCTACACGAATTATTAACGATATAAAGCACTATTACGAAACGGGAGAAATACGGGAACAGTCTAATGTTGATAGATTTCGTTATTCTTTGAGCTTGGATAGCGAGGGCAGAGAGTTAAGCCAAGCGGTCAAAAATCGCTTTGGCAATTCAAAGGTGGTCGATGAAAACGGGAGCCTTAAAGTCGTTTATCACGGCACGGCAACGGGAGAGTTTACGGTCTTTGACAAATCAAAAGGTAGTGTAGAGGGTGACTTCGGAAGCGGCTTTTACTTCACCGACAACGAAGCTGATGTGTCCGAGCATTACGAGGGCGGCGGTCCCGACTTTGAAAATAAGGTAGCAAGACGAGCTGAACAGATTGAAATGGACGAAGAAATTGACTATGACGAAGCCGAGCAAAGGGCAAGAGAGGAACTTTACAAGGGCGGTCATAAGTTTGAAGTCTATCTCAATATCGAAAATCCCGCAGTTGTCGGAGAAACAATGCTATTTGATAGTGAGTCCTATTATGAGCAATACAACAGAGACGATTATGATAGTGATGAAGACTACGAGGGCGATGTAGAACAGCTCCTTATAGACGATGTTGACAATATCCTTTGGGAAATAGACAACAAATTAGATGTTTACAGTACAGAGGGTATTGCAAACGTTTTGTACGAAGCCTTTTATAATGGCGGTATTGGCATAGAAGAACTCAAGAAGCAAATTAACGATCTCTACCTTGAGAATAACAACGGCGAGCTTGTGGGAAACGAGGTCACAAGGCAGATTATTGAGAGCTTAGGCTATGACGGCATTATTGACCCTACCGTATCGGGCAAGTGGAATATGGAAATGGAAGAAGGTACGACACATTATATTGTGTTCAAGCCTAATCAGATAAAAGCTGTCACCAATCAAAACCCGACAGATAATCCTGACATTAACCTTTCTCTCTCCAAAGATGGCGAAACACCCAAGAGATACGGCAATTATGCAGTATCAGGTAAAGACATAGCTCTTGAGAAAGCACCCGTGCAAGAGGATATTGCTCCCGTAGAAGAAGTCGCTCCTGTTGGCGAAAATGTTGCTGAAAAGCCACAGCCCAATTTGCCGATAGACTATACTGACTATTCTCCCGTAGTGGACGAAAAGGCAGAGCTTGAAGCAGAGATTGAACGTATAGGGGCTGAAATGGAAGCTCTAAAAAACGAATTAGACAAATTAGCAGTCCAAGCCAATCAGCAAACTGTCACGTGGGACGAGTTTAATGCCAAAGTTGATGAAATTGGTCCGAGATGGGACGAGCTAAATAAACAGCGTGACAGTCTGATAGACGAGGTAATCGAGTTTGAAAAAGCTGAAGCCGCTTTGCAGAGGGAGAGGACAGACAGCCTTACCTATGCAGAAGCACCGCCTGAAATGGAAGCTCCGTACTATGCACAGAGGGAAGCTGTTACGCTTGATAACAATGCTTTGACGGAGATAACAAAAGAAGTCGCCGATATTCTCTATCTTGATGCAGAAGAGAGTCAAGAAATGGCAGAGACTATACAGAGGTTTGCACAAAACGAAAACCTAACTGAAAGCGAACTGTTTGAGGAAATCAAAAATAATTTCCTATACCACGAGGAAATAGACAATTCTGACGAAAAAGACTTGTTGTCGAGAGCAAAGAAATTTATGAAAGGAACAAAGCTCTATGTTCCCCCGCATCTAAAAGGCGACTTTAACGGAAGAAGAAGAGACGGCTATAATGCTTTTCGTCGAGAACATTTTGGGCATTTCCATCTCACGACAAACGAAGCGAGCAACGCTATGGGAGTTGACCAATTCTACGGTGACCTCAATGAGATGTTCCCTATGTTTTTCCCTGATGATGCTATAAACCCCGCAGACCAATTAAAAATAATGGGCGATGTTGCGAATATGGTTATAGAGCCTGAATACCGTTCAGGTCCATATAACGATGAAACAATACAAGAGGTTTGCGACACAATCAGCAACGGTTTAGCACGTTATTCGGAAGGTGAACGACAGAGATATTCCGAAGAAGCGAGAAAGAGCTTCTATGAACAGGCAGACGATTACGCTCCCGTTGCGGAAGATACAGCACCCGTTGTAGAAAATGTGGCTACTCCTGATGCTGCTCCTGACAAGACATACGAAGCTATCAGACCGAAAAAGAGCAAAGAGCCTAAAATGATAAGAGTCAAACCTGACAGCGAAACAAAAGAAAAGCTACAAAGCCTTTACAATAACGGCAAGAACGGCAATAACGGCTCTAAACCCACCGCAGAAAAGGTAGCACAGATTTATGACAATGAGCCTGATGCTCCGAAGGAAAAAGGTAGCGGTTGGTCTTGGTTTATGAGAAATTTTGTTGACAAGCATCACATATTTGAAAAGTTGGCTCTCAAGACAAAAAATCGTGAGCTTATGGCAAAAGCAGATCAGATGCACAGAGCCGAGTCAAGTGCACAATGGCTGATAGGTCACGGTAAGGGTAAAGTAAAAGCCTTGAACGATATTCGCAAAGAAGTAGAAAGCTCAGGACTTACAAAGCAATTCTACGAGTATATGTATCACGCTCTCAACGTTGACAGAATGACTTTGGAAGAACGCTACGAGGGAGCGAAAAACAAGGCGGTATATGGCGACTCTGTTACGGCAGATATATCAAGAAGAACCGTTGCAAAACTTGAAGCGAAATATCCTCAATTCAAGAAGTGGGCGAAGAGTGTGTACGACTATAACACACTTCTCCGCAACGAGCTTGTTAAAAACGGCGTTATCTCGCAAGAAACGGCTGACTTGTGGGCTGAAATGTACCCGCATTATGTTCCTATTCGCAGAGTGGGCGATAGTGGTATCAATATCAACGTTCCGCTTGATACAGGAAGAACGGGCATAAATGCCCCCGTCAAGAGAGCAACGGGCGGTAATAGTGATATTCTTCCTCTGTTTGACACAATGGCTATGAGGACAGAGCAGACCTTCAAGGCTGTTGCTAAAAATCGTTTTGGCGTGGAGCTGAAAAACACTCTCGGTACAACAATAGACAAGCAGAGTGCAGACCTTGACGAAGTAATTGAGGGCATAGAAAAGCACGAAGAATTACTCAAGAAGGGCGAGAACGGTCAAAATCCCACGTTCACAGTATTTGAGAACGGAGAGAAAGTAACCTTTGAGATTTCCGAGGATATGTACGAAGCTCTGAAACCCGCTGAGGGAATAGTCACAAAGAACAGCAAGACTCTTAACAAGCTCAATAATTTCCGCAGAGGGCTTATTACAGAGTACAATCCCGTGTTTATGGCGACAAATGCCGTGAAAGATGCTCAGGATATTCTTATAAACTCTCAACACGCCGCAAAAACCTATATGTCTATTCCTAAAGCAATTAAGGAATTAGCGACAAAAGGCAAGTGGTACACCGAATATATGGAAAACGGTGGAGAGCAAAACACTTACTTTGACGGACAGAAAAACACTTTCACAAAAGAAGATACGGGCTTTAAAAAGCTGATTGGTATGCCTTTGAGAGCTATAAAAGCCGCTAATAACTTTGTTGAACGTGCACCGAGACTCGCTGAATATATAGCAAGCCGTGAGTCAGGGGCGAGTGTTGATGTCGCTATGCTCGATGCGGCGAGAGTAACAACAAACTTTGCAGCGGGCGGTGATGTTACAAAGTGGGCTAACCGAAACGGAGCAACGTTCCTGAACGCTTCCGTACAAGGTGCGGCACAGCAAGTACGTAATATCCGTGAAGCAAAGGCAAACGGGCTTAAAGGTTGGGTACAGCTTGCGACAAAGGCGGCGATTGCGGGAATACCCGCTATGATATTGAACGGACTTCTTTGGGACGATGACGAGGAATACGAAGAACTCTCCGACTATGTAAAGGATAACTATTACATTGTCGCAAAGTACGGTGACGGTCAATTTGTAAGAATACCTAAAGGTAGAGCCGTAGCGGTTATTCAAGATGCTTTTGAGCAGATGGGAAATGCTATAACGGGAAATGACGAGGTTGACCTTGCAAACTTCTGTGAGCTTGTTATTTCAAACCTTGCACCCAACAATCCGTTAGACAACAATATCATTTCTCCGCTAATTCAAGCAGCGGGTAATAAAACTTGGTACGGCGAGGACCTTGTACCTTCAAGATTACAAGACCTTCCCGCAAGTGAGCAGTTTGACGAGAGTACGGACTCAATCAGTAAGTGGCTTGGCGAAACATTTAATATCAGCCCTATCAAGCTGAATTATCTTTTAGATCAATACAGCGGCGGCGTGGGTGATGTATTCTTGCCTATGCTGACTCCCGAAGCGGAGAGTGGCGATAATTCGCTTGTTGGAAACCTTGTCGCTCCGTTCAAGGATAAATTCACTACCGACAGCGTAATGAATAATCAGAATGTCGCAGACTTCTACGATACAAAGGATAAGCTGACAGTCAATGCAAAGGCAAGCACAGCAACGGACGAAGATGTACTTATGAGTAAGTATATCAATTCCGTAAGCTCCGAGCTTGGCGAGTTGTACGGCTTGAAGCGAGAGGTACAAAACAGCGACCTTCCCGATGATAGAAAGTACGAGAAGGTACGTGATATTCAGGACGAAATCAACGCTCTTGCGAGAGAAAGCCTTAGCACCTATGAAAATGTCTATATTGACGGCGACTATGCCGAGATTGGCGACAGACAGTACCGTTTGAACGATGAAGGCGAGTGGACGAAAATCAGCGACAAGCAGTACGAAAAACAGGAAGATGTAACAGACGAGCTTGGTATAAGTGCTTCTGACTATTGGAGCAACAAGAGCGAGTATGACTTTGCATACCAAAATCCCGAAAAGTATGCTGTTGCAAAGTCCGTTGGCGGTTACGACTTCTATAAATCGTATATGAGCGACTTGTATGATATTAAAGCAGACAAGGACAAAAGCGGAAAATCTATCAGAGGAAGCCGTAAAGAAAAAGTCGCTGAGTATGTCAATAGCCTTGATATAGACTACGGTGAGAGATTGATACTCTTCAAGGGCGAATACAAGGCAGACGATACCTACAATATGGAGATTATAGACTATCTGAATAACAGAGAGGATATATCCTATGACGAAATGGTATCTATCTTGAAAGAGTTAGGCTTTGAGGTTGACTCTGAGGGTAATATCACTTGGGACTAACGCACAAAAAAGGGGGCTATTTTATAGCTCCCTTTTCTATTGAGGGAGAGAGCAAATATGAGTAAGAAACAAGACAGACCGTATGTACGAAAAGCCTCTGAGCTTGAGCAAAAATACAATTTTAGCGGTAACTTTGGCGAAATAAAAAAGCTCATAGCAACAGCACAAAGAGCCGCCGCCGATGCTTTATCCGCAGTTGCGGGTGTAGATGCCAAGCTCGAAGAAATATCAGAATTGGCAAGCAAGCTCAATGTCCTTGAAGCACAGAGTACATATACGGCTATGATGACAGACACACTTTTGAAAGGGCAAGGAATGAAAGAGAAAATAGCAAGTTGGTACAAAGAGTCGTTGTGGACGGCTGAAATGGTAGATGCAGCGGTAACGAAGGGCATTATTACCGAAGCGGAAGCAACCGAAATAAAAGGACAGGCGGTGACGTGATATGAACTTAACCGTTATTTCTACGCTGATTGTTGAAATCGGCGTTCTTTTGGGTGTGATTATTCCCGTTATAGTTTTTATCCTAAAGCTGATAAACGGTATGAAATGTCAGTTAAGGAGCGAAATGTTGCGGACGTATTATCACAACAAAGAATCAAAGAAAATTCGTCAGTATGAGTATGAGAATTTTATATATCTCTACGAGTCATACAAGGCGTTAAAAGGCAATTCCTTCATAGACAAAATCTATAAGGAAGTGCAAACGTGGGAAATACTCACTTGAGAGGGGGGAGATCAGATGCTTAACAATGATGTCGTAAAATCTCAATATGACGTGAGAGATTACAGTATATCCGCAGAGTCGGACTTTCCCGAAGCCTTTTGTGTAGATGTCAAAGTACCCGTAAAAAATCAAGGCTATCAAGGTACTTGTGTAGCTCACGCTCTTTCTTCCGTGATTGAGTATCACTATAAGAGACAGCACAACACCTACGAGAAATTCAGTACAGAGTTTATATACGGCTATCGCCCCGAAGGTTATTACGTGGGAAGCGGTATGCGTATTCGTGATGCTCTAAAGACTATTCAGCAGTACGGAGATGTCTTTGTTAGCGATTGTCACGGCAACAATGACTGTGAAAAGGCTATGCAAAATGTATCTGCAAACCTTGATACTTTGAAAGAGCTTGCCTATCCGCATAGGATAAGTGCATATTTCAAAATCAATAGTGCAGACGAGCTTAAAACCGCCCTGATGAAGCACGGCGTAGTCGTTGTCTCTATGAATACCTATAAGGGCAGTAAGTTAGTTGATGATGTCTATACTTACGACTCTACCGCAGAACACGGAAGACATTGTGTATTCATATACGGGTGGAATGAGAAAGGTTGGCTCGTTCAAAACTCTTGGGGCATACTCTACGGCGGTGACGGTAGATTTATAATTCCCTTTGATTACAAATTCAATGAGATGTGGGGAATTGTAGATAACATTACCGAAGGAGAGCTTAACAAGCCCAAGAGAAATAGCTTCTTGGATATTATCTATTCCGTTTGGAATATGATTGTCAATCTATATTACTATTTCACTAACAAATCATAAGGGGGAAACATTATGAAAATCAATTGGCTCGTAAGAATTAAAAACAAAAACTTTTGGCTTGCTATCATTCCCGCTTTGCTTCTGCTTATTCAGGTAGTGGCGGCGGTGTTTGGTATTCAGCTTGACCTCGGTGACATCGGAAACAAATTGCTTGCCGTTGTCAATGCGGTGTTTGGTGTGCTTGCCATTATCGGCGTAGTAAACGACCCGACCACGAAAGGAATTGCGGACAGCGACCAAGCTATGACCTATGACAAACCGAAAGAATAAAACAACATAAAGGGAGTGATTTTTGTCACTCCCTTTTTTCTTTTTCTAAAATTACATCTTGGGGGAATGACCTATGACAATTAAAGCGTATTCTAAAAAGAAAGACGGAAATAAAAAACTATCTACCAATTTTAGAGTAAAAGAGTTTGCTTGCACAGACGGAAGCGACCCTATTTTCATTGACTCTGATTTAGTAAATGTTTTGCAGAAGATTAGATCGCATTTCGGAAAGTCCGTGACTATCACTTCCGCATATAGAACGCCAAGCAAAAATAAAGCTGTCGGCGGTCAAACGTATTCGCAACATCTTTACGGCAGAGCAGCAGATATTAAGGTAAAGGGAGTAACGCCGAAAAAGGTAGCGGCTTATGCGGAAACTTTACTCAAGAATAAGGGCGGTATCGGAACGTATAATACCTTCACTCATATTGATATTCGCACTACAAAATCTCGGTGGAAGGGCTAACGCAAGCGGAGAGTGGGAATTTCTTTTGCGTGTGCCTTTTTCTTTGTTGGGTAGAGTATTTGGGCGTTAAAAAAAGAAAGTGGCTTGTAGGCAAAATTTAAGGGTATGAAGCTAATGCTCCATACCCCATTTTTTATTGCTCTTTGATTTCGTCAAGAAGCTCGCTGATAGTATACGCCTTTAACAGTGTAGCGTGGGCTTGTGCCATATCCTTTTTATCCTTTGCGGCATCGTGAAGCTCAATGGCTTCGTTCAGCTCTGCTTCAAGATAGGCTATGATTTGCTCGGCTGTTTTCATAGTTTCTCACCCTTTCAAATTATTGTACTTTTATCACTTCACCGAACGGAGCATATACAAAAGTACAATGTTTTAGTTAAAAAAATATAATGCTCTCGGGCACAATCTTTTTGTTTTCGTCAATAACAAATTCCTTAATAAACGATCTCCAAAACGCCTTTTTGTTTTCCTTTGTGAGCTTTGCGTAAATACCTCTATAATCTGTTTCCAACACACCCTTTAGAGCATCAATGTTACGTTTGGGCGGTGGCTCGGTTGTGTCAAGCTTTTTCAGCTTTTTCTCAAGTTTGAAGTATTCAGTATCGTATTCTTCCTCTTCAATACGCCCCTTTCTAAACATCATATTAAGTCGCTCAATTTCAATCTTTATTTGCTCTGCCTTAATAGCGTTATTGTTTTTAGGTTGGATTTCTTCTATTGTTTCGACTCTTATCACTTCATTTGTGATGAACTGCTCTAAATTGTCGAGTAGTTGCTTTTCAATCTTACGCTCACTTATAGACTTGTTGAACGGGCATATCTTCCGTATACGGCTGGCGTTGCAACGATATGAAAGCACTTCGTACTTCCCGCCTGACTTCGAAAAATTTCCTGTTAGATTGTTACCGCAACAAGGACACTTTATCAATCCACTAAACAAGAACACTCTATTTGGGGCGGAGTATGCTCTTGCATTTCGCTTCATAATGTCTTGGATTCGGTCAAATCTCTCTTTAGTGATAAACGGCTCTACATAATTTGCAACACCTTTGTATTCGCCGTATAACAATGTATCGGTCAAAAATCGGTCAAGCGTAGCCATCGTCATTCTCTTGCCGTACTTGATATTGATATAGCCGAGAGTTGCCGCTTTGCTTTGATGTGTTTCATAGAAATCGAGTATATCAAGTGTCATTTCCTCGTTTTTCTTATCCTTGATTAAATATCGGTTTTTCTTTTCGCCTGTGACAGTCCACGGAAATAGAAAACTGTTTGCTCCTGTAACCACTTGCTTGTTTTTGATACGCATTTTATTGTTGAATTTAATACGTTTGCTTGTCTTTTTCGCTTCGTACTCTGCCATTGTGAGATAGATATTGATTTTAAAAGCAGCATCGGGGTCTTCGGGATCAAGGTCAGGCTCTTCAATAGAAAGCCACGTTACTCCCGCTGCACGTAGTTGCTTTTGAGCAGCATAATATTCTTCCACGCTCCTAAAAAATCGGTCAATGCACTTTATGACAATTACATCTATCTTCCCTGCCTTTGCATCTTCAATCATCTGTGCAAGGGCTTTTCTTTTGCTTATTTCGAGGGTGGCACTCACCCCTTCGTCTACATATTCACCGACAGACACAAGCTCGTTTTCGGTAGCAAACTCGTCAATCAAATCAAGTTGGTCGCCAATGGTATACCCGTTCTTTTTCTGCTCGTCACTTGAACACCTCACATATTTGGCTATTCTTATTACCCTGTTTCTCTCCTGATACCTCAATAACTGTTTGTAACTACCGTACATTTACATC
>JAFVSI010000069.1 GCA_017503865.1 Clostridia bacterium
TATAGGCTTGAGAATGCTAACCCCACGTGAGCTTTATGACGCAATGGGCTTTCCGCACGATTATATCATTGACCGAGATATTAGCGGTAATCCTATAAGCCGTGCTGACCAAGTTGCTCGCTGCGGCAATGCTGTTTGTCCAGCAGTAGCAGAAGCACTCGTAAGAGCTAATCTGCCACAGTATTGTAAACGTAAGATAACCGACATGGCACAGTTGCATGAGGTTATGATTTCGTAGAACGAAAAATTATAATGCTTTTCTGAAATAGAAATATTTTATTGAGAGGGATATATAGTAATGACTAAAGAAGTACGTTCCGAGTATATGAGGAAACATCAGTAAGAGCATAAGGAGCAAGAACGTGGACATCGAGAAGGAACTTAATGAACTTATAAAGAGATGCACCGAGCAGGGTGGCTGTGTATGGCTCATAGATAAGCGAGGAAACAAATACTCAATAAGGCTTGAAGAAGAAGACCTTTCGTGCCTACAATGAGGGAGGACACCAATGGCAAAGACTAAAGAAGAGATAGCTGCTTATATGAAGCGGTATCGGCAAGAGCATAAAGAGCAAGCCTATGTGACTCAAAAGCGGTGGAGAATGCGAAATAAAGAAAAATTCGATAAGTACTGTCAAGAGTACAATGCCGCCCGTAGAGAGAAAAATAGGGAATATGCTAAGGCTTACCGCCAAGAACACAAGAACGATGAAGCCTTCAAGGAGACGATGAAAGCTTCTCAGAAGCATTGGCGTGAGCGGAACAGGGAAAGATGGAACGCCTATCAGCGAGAGTATAGAAAGCGAAAGGCTTTAGGGGTGCAGGTATGATTGAGAGAAAAAGATTGATAGAGCTGCTTGAAAAAGTGGCGATTGAAAAGGACTGCCCACAAATGGACGTGGTTGCAGACTATCTACTTGCAAATGGAGTTATAGTGCCGCCTGCACCAATTGGTACTAAGTATTACCGAGTTGTTGAAAAACAAGGAAAGTATAAGGGTGTGTTTTATTATATCCGAGAAGCTAAACTCGATTACTATAACGTCGGTAAAGCTCTTAAAGATTTTGGCAAAACCGTATTCCTCTCCCGAGAGGAAGCAGAAAAGGCACTTGAGGAAAGAGAGGGTAAGTAATGAGGGTATCACAGTTACTTCACGTTATGGACAAAAACGACGAGGTTGTTATAAACGATTTCGGCAAGGCCGTTGACAAAATGACTATTTATGAAGGACTCGTAAAAGGCATAAATAGGGATAACCCAATAAACAAGATGTGCGTAGCGTGTATATGTGCTTCTGATGACACTATTTACATAGTTGCTGAGTTCCCAAAAGGAAAAGGCGGCGAGTAGTATGTCACAAAAAGTAGAGGTTGTCTGCGATAGATGCGGCAGAGAAATTACAAGTTATGATATCAAGATATCATCTGCCAAAATACAGTTGTGGGCCGTTGGAGAACATAGGTCAATGCCGGGACAAAGAATAGACCTTTGCGAAGATTGTTACGAAAAGTTTGTCAATTTTATCGAAGGCGGTGAGTGATATGGAAGCGGAGAAACGTTCAACAGGTGTCACCGATAAATACGGTCTTGAGATATTCGAGGGAGACATACTTAGTGCCGGTGTTTGGAGTGCCGGGGAGCTTATAATCGTTGACTGCATCGTACAATACAACGAGGGTATGTTTTGGCTGAAATCGCTCAAAAACTCCAAGATATTTAACTTTATAAGCATAATTAAAACAAGCACAATAAAAAAGGACTGTCGCAACTGTACATATTTCGAGGGCTGCGAATGCTTTGACGGAAAGACTTGCGACGAATTCAACGAAAGAAAGGAAAAAACAAAATATGAAAAACTATTTCTATCTCAACGGAACTAAGATCGAGCTGACCGAGGAGCAGGCTCATCAGATAGCAAACAGCTTTAACGTAGCTCCCAAAATGTTCCTTGCCGAGAAGGCTGTAGGAGACACTGCCAAGATTGGCGACTATGAGTTCATAGTCTTAAAGCAAGGAGCGGGAGAAACGCACCTTATCTTGAAGGACCTTCTTGGAGATGATGACGTTGTTTTTGGGGAGAATAACAACGATTACGGGGAGTCTAATATACGTCCTGTGCTCTCGAAGTTTGCGGACGAGCTTTCCTCTCTTGTAGGTGAAGAAAACGTCATAGAGCACGTTGTGGACCTCACGTCTGATGATGGACTCAAGGACTATGGTAATGTGGTTGAGAGGGTGTCCTTGCTTACTACAGAGCAGTACCGTGAATTTGTTGACGTACTCGATAAGGAACGTCTTGAGAAATGGTGGTGGTTAGCTACTCCTCATAGTACGAAACGACACGAGAACGATAGATGGGTAAAAGTCGTCTCGCCGGCTGGCGGTATCGGCAATTACTACTACTTTAGCCACATCGGCGTGCGTCCGTTTTGTATCCTTTCGAGTGATGTTCTCGTATCTACATAAAAAGGAGAGGAAAAACTTTCCTCTCCTTTAGGGCAACTTATTTGTTCTCATCTTCTACGTATTCGATGATGTCGCCGGGTTGACACTTGAGTAACTCGCAAAGCTTGTCAAGACAAGCATTTGAAACGATTTCTCCGTGTCGTATTTGTTGTAGATAGGATTGCCCGATGAGTTTTTCATTGCGTATTCTTGTAGTGCTATATCCAGCATCTTTTAATGCCGACATAACATCAATTTTATAACGAATAGACATTAATCTTCTTCCTTTCTATTTTTTTGTTACGATATAGTATAACAAAAATCAACACTAAAAACAAGTGCAAAAATAAACAAAAAATGCACTAAAAGTTTGTGCATTTTGTCTCTTTACAACACTAAAAATTAGTGCTATAATAAATTTGCACTAAAATCGAGTGCAAAAAGGAGGAAGAAAAATGGGATGGTTACAAGTATCACGTAAGGATGAAGAGATTAGAAGACTTGCGGCAGAGTGCCGGGCAAAAATGGAGTTTACCGAGGACGGTAGAATGAAGATCGGCAAGCTCGCCCGAGATTTAGGGTTAAAGGTAATACGAAACGAATCTTTAGAAGATTCCCCGGAACTTCAACTTAAAGACACGGAGAATGGAAAGTTTCACTATGATGGTAAACAAGGATTCGTTATCTATGACGAAACACGTACAACAGAGCAAAAAGAGTTTACTTTGGCACACGAGATAGGGCACTATATGCTAAGGCATTGGGAAACCCGAGACACGCTTAATTGGATAATTGAGTGCATAGAAATGCTAAAATTTATAAACACCGAGAGGGAAGCTGATTTATTCGCTGAGTATCTTCTCGGTAGGTGTTCTCCCTATGTATTGGAAAGTGTAGAGGTGAAAAAATGAGCCTTGTAAGAGATACAAAAGAAATATCAGAAATGGTGAGATTGTGCAGGGACATAAACGGAGAGGGAACTATTGACTTGATTAAGATAGTTAAGGCATTAGATATACACCTTATCGACACCACGCAGCATAACTATCTTAAAAGTCAAGAATATGGAAAGATTGTTTATGATGCGACTGAAGGAAAGGCAATAATTATTTTTGACGAAAAGCAACCTCTTTATCTTCAAAGATTTACTGTTGCTCACGAAGTGGGGCACTATCTATTAAGGTTTTGGGAGCCAACGTCTTTGGGGAAAGAAATAATCAGAGCCCTTGACGAGCTTATCGGAATTACCATAGAGCGTGAGGCGAGTATGTTTGCCAAAATGCTATTACAAGAACCCGAACCCGATTTGAGCGAGGGAAAAAAGTTATGAGCACTGTAAAAGACATTTTGGATATAGAGCTCATAGAAACGGTAGCTTTATTTACCGAATTATCGAAAATTGCTGCGTGTCAGTTACAGCACGAGGTTGAAACCCATGAACATTGGCGGCAGAAATCTACACACATGAGAGCTATCAAGCATTTCTCCGAGGCTTTAGAAGTTATGGCTACCAATTCCACAATCCACACTGTCAAAGAATGGGTTTTATACTACGAAAATCAACGTGGTATGGAATGGTGCAATCAATGGGGGGATTGGTTTTGGAATGCCATTGAACAATCGGTTATGTATGCTATGTTTGTAATAGAAAGAAACGAGAGGGAATGAATATGAGTCATGAGAACAAACTAACGATTAAAGAAGCAGCTCGTCTTACAGGAATGTCGGAGCAGTTTATTAGAATAGCCCTTCAGCAAGGGAAGTTACCTTGGGGGTGTGCGGTTCGAATGAGTGGCAGAAACTATACATATTTCATAAGCAAGCAAAAATTCATTGAGCACACGGGGATATCGGTTCTATGAGCAAAGCTAAAGATTTAACAGGTCAAAGATTCGGTCGGCTTGTTGCCCTTGAACCGACCGAGGAACAAAAGAACAGACGTATCATCTGGAAGTGTGTCTGTGATTGTGGAAATATATGTTTTGTTTCGTCAAAAAGATTATTATATGGAGATACTCAAAGTTGTGGGTGCTTACGAAAAGAAAGAGTAACTGAAAGAATATCAAAAGCACGTGAGAAGGTAATTAAGCACAATATGTACACAACACGTCTTTATAAGGTTTTTGCTGGAATGAAAGACCGCTGTTATAATCCAAACAATAAAAGATATAAACATTATGGCGGACGAGGCATAACCGTCTGTGACGAGTGGCGTGATGATTTCCAAGCGTTTCACGATTGGGCTATGGCAAACGGCTACGATGAGAATGCCCCACGAGGAGCTTGCACCCTTGACCGCATAGACGTTGACGGAAACTACTGCCCCGAGAACTGCCGCTGGGTGGATATGAAGACACAAGCAAATAATAGAAGGAAGAACAAAACTGTCCAAAATTAGGTACAATAATAGAAATGTAAAAAAGGAGTAAGACAATGGCTGCAATAATAAAATTCGATGAAATAATGAAAGAACGATTTTACAAATGGGCCGAAGGCTATCTTCAGTCAAATGCAGGAAAATCTCTTGACCAGTATCCGATAGAGCACATATTGTGTACACTTATCGAAAAGAACATCCTTTCTCTTGAGCAGATAAGAGCAGAGCTTAAAATGAGGAAGATCATGCTTCACGAGTCATACTTCGAAAAAGCACTTTGGCTTATTGAAGAAATGAAGAAGGATCAAGAATGATGACGTGGAATATACCGTGCAGGATAGGAGACACAGTTTGGGTGATACGTTCCCGAGCCGATAAGAAGATAATAAGTAAAGGAATTGTTAGTGAAATAACATTTATTGGAGCTAAGATGGACCTTTGTATTGTCGTTGGTCATTTGCTGAGAGGAAGATGGGGAATAAACGTATTCAAATCCGAACAAGACGCTATAAGAACATTGGAAAGGGAGCAGGATCCACAATTTGTATCAGCAGCACAGGTACGTGCTATGACTCTTGATGAGGTGAGGGAACGAAAAGACGACATTATGACATCTTTTCCAAAATGGTGATTGTTTCAATAAGTGAAAAATTGATATAAAAGCATAAGTAATAAATGAATATTTGAGAAAGAAGGATTTTTAAAATGGAAAAAGCAAAAGAGTTTGATTGCTCTAAGTGTTTAAACAGGAGTACCTTGATTTGTGAGCACTGTAATTACATAGCTGCTCCCAGTGGTAAAACAACTAAACCCACTCATTTTGAAGAAGATGTAGGGGCAAATAACAGGGCAGAGAGGGCGGTAATGTTAACCTCGCTTATAGGGTACCGTTTGAAGCTTGGTAAACCCATTCCGTTGACCTGGATAATGGAATATAATACACTCGCCTGCAGCGAGGGATGAAAAAGAAGGGAGTATAAATGTCTAACTTTAACTTAAACAAAGTAATTATCGCAGGAAGGCTTACGTCAGATATTGAGTTAAAGCAAACACAAAGCGGTGTATCGGTGATCGGCGGAAGTATAGCCGTAAACCGAAAGAAAAAAGATGCAGAGAACAAACCTATTGCCGATTTCTTTAATTTTGTTGCTTGGAGAGGGACGGCCGAGCTGATGTCAAAATATTTCCACAAAGGTTCTTCGGTGTGTCTTATAGGGGAATTGCAAAACCGTTCGTATACCGACAACCAAGGCGTAAAACGATATATTACTGAAATCATCGTTGACGAGGTAAAATTTGTCGATAGCAAGTCTTTAGGAGAAAACCAAGAGAATTCACCCCCCGATGCCTATACGCCGTCTCCGGCGAATTTTGAGGACGTAGAGGGTGACGGCGATTTGCCGTTATGACGGGGGTAGAGGAAAATGGCAAGACCGATAAAAGACGGTGTTGATTATTTTCCCTTTGATGTGTCTCTTGACGAAAAATTTGAGCTGATAGAAGCGGAGTTTGGACTGACAGGATTTGCGGTAATTGTCAAACTGTATCAAAGAATATACAGTCGTGGTTATTACTGTGAATGGACAAAAGAGGTTGCATTATTGTTTGGGCGTTCAGTTGGCCTTGGTGGTAATGCCGTTTCTGAAATAGTATCCGCTTGTATCCGTAGGGGTATCTTCGATATTGAGATGTATGATAAGTATGAGATTTTGACTTCCGTTGGAATTCAAAAAAGATACTTTGAGGCGGTCAGTCGCCGTAAAAATGTCAATCTCGAAAAACGGTACCTCTTGGTTGACTATGCCGAATTTTTCAAAAATGTTGACATAAACTGGGTAAATGACAACATAAACTCAAAAAATGATAACACAAATACGCAAATAAGAGTAAAGGAAAGTAAAGTAAAGGAAACTAAATTAGAGAGAGATACCGCACTCGCAAAGAAGCCGTACGGACAGTTTAAAAATGTTTATCTTGAAGATGAAGAATATGCAGAGCTTGTAAAGCGATTCCCAATGGCAGATGAAATTATTGAGCAGTTTTCTTTGAAGCTTAAGGCAAAGAATTATAAGTACGATTCGCACTATGCGGCTATACTTTGTTGGCAATTAGAGGATGAAAGCAAGACTGATGCTAATAAATCAAGTATTGGATGCTCTTATGATTTAGATGATTTTTTCAATGCGGCCCTTAAAAGATCTTACGGAGAATAGCGAGGAGAGGGAAATGTCAAGGAAAACTACATATTTTCAGTATAAGCTACCATCAAGCGTGGTAAACGTTGTGAAATGCATAATCATTGATTATAATCGTCGAGAGGGAGCTATAAAGCATTCTGCAATATCCGGTGCAGTCCTTGAGCGTTATATTGAGTTAAATTCTGCTATTGACAAGGGACTCTCTGAGATAGAAACGGGTATACGTACGTATATGCTTGAAGATATTATAAAGGGAGTAGGGTACGAAAGGTCACTTGTTCAGTCGTTGCTTTCAAAAAATGCTTACTATCGCAGACGGCGTAAACTCATTTACGACATCGCTGTCGAATTATCACTTTTAAATAAAAGTTAGAAGTTACAGGGTAATTAATGGCGACAAATTAGACCTAAATTTGTGTTATACTTAAAATAATTACAGTGCCATATAGCCACGAGCTGAGAGCCATAGATACCGAAGAGACGGTATCCGTGGCTCTTTTGTTTTTTAGAAAGGAGATAACAAATGAGCCAAGAAAAGAAAAAATCTCCCGGGCGAGACGAGAGGGGAAGATTTACAAAAGATAATAAAATAGGCGAGGAAACTCGTTTTCAAAAGGAAAATGCCGCTGCTTGTAAGTATCACGAAAAATATGCGGACGAGCTTATAGAGTACTTTAATCAACCTTCTACGAGAATAGAGTACCGTGAAGTATTTAACGGCGATGGAAAATTGATAAAACGTACACCTGTGGTTATAGCTAACGACTATCCTACGTTCGAAGGGTTTGCGGCAAAGCTCGGTGTAACCGTAAACACACTACTTAATTGGCGTGATCAGAGCCGCCGTTTTGCGAATGCTTATGTGCGTGCGAAAGAGATGCAGAAGATAACTCTTATTCAAAATACGTTGAGAGGGATGTATAATCCGATGTTTGCAAAGTTACTTGCAGTAAACGAGCACGGTATGACCGAAAAGGTAGAGAATAAGAGCGAGGTAACGTTTAATGTATCACTTCCCGATGAGATAGACGAGGAGAGTAACTGATGACTGTTCCGGTGGTTCTCGGAAAACCTCAGCCCAAGCAAAAGGAATTTATGATGGCTACCGCCAGGTACGTTGCTTTTGGTGGTGCAAGAGGCGGTGGAAAATCTTGGTCCGTTCGAGAAAAGGCAAAGCGGTTAGCTCTAAAATGGGAAGGAATAAAGATTCTTATAATCCGTAAGACCTATACGGATCTAAGGGATAACCATATACTTCCTCTGCGTGCTGAGCTTCCTTCTGAACTTGCACCATATAAGGAGACGGATAAAGCCTTCTGTTTTAGAAACGGTTCTCGAATAAAGTGTTCATATTTTGCAAATGACAGTGATGCTTTACAGTATCAAGGTCAGGAATATGACGTTATTTTTCTTGAAGAAGCTACACAGTTTTCAGAGCTTGTATTTCACGTTCTTAAAGCTTGTCTTCGTGGAGCAAATGATTTTCCGAAAAGAATGTACCTTACCTGCAATCCTGACGGCATTGGATTTCTTTGGGTAAAGCGTTTATTTGTAAGCAGAGATTACTTGCCGGGAGAGAATCCCGACGATTTTATGTTTATACAGTCGCTCGTTGATGATAACGAGATACTTATGCGAAAAAACCCCGACTACGTTAAACAGCTCGACTCCCTGCCCGAAGGAATGAAAGAGCGTTGGAGATACGGCTCGTGGGATGTTGCGGAAGGTCAGTATTTTGCTGAATTCAGACGAGAGATACACACCTGTGAACCGTTTATTATACCTAAAGAATGGCGGCGTTATATCAGTATTGACTATGGTCTTGATATGCTTGCGGCATATTGGATTGCTGTAGATAATTCAATGAATTGTTACGTATATAAGGAGCTTTGCCAAAGTGATTTGCCGATAAGTGCAGCCGCTGAGGCAATTAACGGTATGCGAACTGCCGATGAGAATATATATTGTGTACTTGCTCCGCCTGATCTTTGGAACCGCTCGCAAGAAACGGGAAAAAGCAAGGCTTTGTTGTTTCAAGAAGCAGGACTTACTTTGACAAAATCAAACAACGATAGAGAAGCGGGTTGGCTTGCTATCAAGGAGCTTTTGAGACAAGATTTAGAAGGTAATAGTAGGCTCCACATATTCAAAACTTGCACTCGTTTAATAAAAAACTTGCCCGAGTTGTTGCGAGATCCAAAACGTCCAACTGATACTATGAATGAGCCACACGATATAACACACAGTCCCGATGCACTGCGTTACTTTGCTATATATTGGGTATCTCCCGAGAACAATCAAATTATAAAGCGAGTGAAATACCGAGCAGATGTTCTTGAGGACTATTTTAATGCAACTGAAGAAGAAAGACAAATAATAATAAAGAAATACGGAGGACCCCCCGAAATATGAATATTGATACTAAAAACGGCGGAAAACTTGCCTTCTTTCAAGACCTTTACGATGAGGCAAGAGCGACCGCAGATTCACTTTATGAGCAGCTTGAAAAGAACTTTAAACAGTATAAGGGTGACCTTGAGATTGATGGCTCTGATGTGAAAGCAACTCAAGGAAGAAACGTTACCTATGAGCTTGTAGAATCGCAGGTTACAAGCTACATTCCTACACCCGCTGTTTCACCGAAGATATTCAGTGAAAAGAACGAAAGAAATGCCAAGAGCATTGAAACACTTTTACTTAACAAGCGCAACGAGCTACCTTTTGAAAAGATGAATGATATAGACGAGCGATATAACCCTATCTATGGCGGTAGTGTATGGCTTGTAGAGTGGGATAACTCAATAATGACACATCACACAATAGGTGACATAAAGGTAAATTGTCTCAGTCCGCAGAAGTTCACAGGACAGCCTTACATATATGATGTTCAGGAGATGGAGTACTGCTTTGTAACCTTTGATACAACCAAGGAAGATATAGAACGCAGATACGGCGTAACTCCCGAGGTCGCCGATGAAGCAGAATCAAGTGAAACCGCCGATGATAAGACGGCTACACTATACGTTTGTTACTACAAGAATGATGAGGACAAAATCTGTCAGTACGTTTGGTCAGCCGATACAGAACTTCTCGATATTGATGATTATTATTCAAGAAAGAGAAAGGTATGCAAGAAGTGCGGCAAACGTGAGGGCCTTTGCAATTGCGACAAGCCTAAATTTGAACTTCAAAACGAAGAGTTCGAGGAAATAAAGAGAGATATAAAGCTTTCGGACGGATCTGTTATCCCCGCAATGTCACCAAAGATAAAAGACGGGGTATATGTTACTGAAACAAAGCAGATACAGGCTAATAATCCGGATGGAAGTATGGCATTTGATGAGCTTGGTCTTCCCGCAACTATGCCGGTAGAAGTACCTGTGCTTGAACAAACAAAGCTTCCATACTTTAAAATGAGCGTTCTCCCTATCGTCATACGCAAGAATACGAGCGAGGAAAATAATCTCTTCGGTCAGTCGGACTGTGAATTTATTCGCCCACAGCAACAGGCAATAAATAAGATAGAGAGCCGCATAATTCAAAAAGTTATGGGAAGCGGAGTATATCCTATTGTTCCCGAAAGCTTTACAGGTGACCTTGATAATAGCATTTTTAAGAAGGTATTTAAGGCGAATCCCAGTAACTTTAATCAGTTTGGAAGAATCGATTTGCAGGTCGATATTTCACGTGATATAGCCGAAGCAGAGCGTATGTACGACCAGGCTAAAAGAATACTCGGTATAACAGATTCCTTCCAGGGTCAGTATGACGGTTCTGCACAATCGGGAAAAGCAAAGATGCTTCAGATACAGCAGGCAGCAGGCAGACTTGACTCTAAGCGACAAATGAAGAACGCCGCTTATGCCGAGATAGACCAGATTATCTTTCAGTATTATCTTGCCTATGCGGACGAGCCTCGCCCTGCTACGTATAGAGATGCACACGGCAATTATCAGAATATAATGTTTAACCGTTACGACTTTATTGAGAGAGATAGTGCGGGAGAATGGTACTATAACGACCAATATTTGTTTAGTACCGATGCAACTATTGACTTGGAAAAATCACGTGAGACCTTGTGGCAGGAGAATAGAATGAACTTTCAGCAGGGAGCCTACGGAGACCCTGCACAGCCTCAAACAAGACTTATATTCTGGCAGAATATGGAGAAGGCACATTATCCCTGGGCGAGAGATAACGTGGAACGTATTAAGGAAGAGATAGCACAGATGCAGCAGATGGCACAAATGCAACAGCAGATTGCCAACCTCGAGGGCGAGGTAGAGAATGTTGCAGGATATGCGGGATATCTGCAAGACGAGATTAAGAAAGCGGGAGGAACTGTTAAATGAGCGAAAAAAAGGACGTCTACACTAAAACAATAGAAGGTATAAACTTCGATTTTGATACAAAAGAGGAAGGAGATGCAGTGGCAACCGCATATTACTTATTGGAGGACCCGAATAAAAACGTATATGAGGTAATAAATACCTATCGTAAAACCAATAAGGTTGGCAATAAACAAATCCTTCACGGGGTGAGGTATGATGATACCACAAATCCTGGTACCAATGGAGATAATGCCTCAAATACTAATACCAACGGAGATAATGCCTCAAATACTAATACCAACGGAGATACTTATGCATCTCTTAAAGCCTATCTTGACCAGTATCGTGATAGAGCCTTTAACAATGACGAACAGTATCGTGATAAAGCCTACTCCAATGCGGAACAGTATCTTGGTAGTGCCTATTCCAATGCGGAGAGCCTTCGAGGTGCATCGTATGCTCAAGCTTTAAAGGAAAGACAAGAAGCGGAAGCCCTTGCCGAGATACAACGCAAGAGGGGTGTTGTAGATGCCTCTACAATGGCAGAACAGCAGAAGGCTACATACGGTGCGAATGCCGAGCAAGTGGGCAGAATGGGACTTCAAGTAAGCGGGTACAGTGATTACCTTAACAGCCAAGCTTATGCCGCTGGAATGGCGGCAAGGCAGAGTGCTAATGCACAAGCAACCGACATTAAGAGACAAGCACTCTACCAAGAAGCTATTGCAAGACTTGATGCAGATAAGGCTTACTCTCAAGCAAAGGCAGATGCGGACAAGGTTTATTTTCAGGCAAGGTCAGAGGCTGACAAGATTTATTCTCAGGCAAGGTCAGAGGCTTACAAGACTTATTACGGTGCTTTGAACGAAATAGGGGAGGAAAACGGAAGTGTTGCAAAGATAACCGATGCTGATGTTCAAAAAGCAGAGGAAAAAGGCACAGAATATTATGCTCAAGGAAACTTTGTCTTGGCGGCAAAAGAAGGCGTAACGGTGCAAAAGCTTTCGTTGGACACCGAAACGGGAAAAGCGGAATACGCAAACCTTGTCGGAAGATCAATGCCCGATATATACGGCAATGACGCACAAATAGGTGTGTTGAAGACCGAGATTGAAAACGGAGCGTTTGGTGCGTCTAAGAGTAGCGTAATCAAGGCAATAAGTGCGGCGGCGAAGAACGATGTGCTTTACGAAACCGACAGCAATGGAGTGCAGACGGAAAAGAGTGCGGTAACCGCAAGCGTTGCATACAAAAAGGCACAAATGCTTAGTAAGGATGGACTTATAGACGAAGAGACTTGGCGTGAGATCGAAGGAACGTACAAGATGCGGTACGAGGAAGGATATGTAAGCATCTATTCGGATGATTTCAATATACATTCGTTTGGAAACTTCGACGATGGAGAAAAGCAGACCGAGCTCATTGAATCAATAAAGGCTATGGTTGAGGGAAAAATCAAGGGTTACCGTCAGGGAGACGGAAAGCAGGTAGAAATTAAAAAAGGATACGTTGTTTACGTTAATTATGGCCATGATCAATGGCGCGGTGACTGCTACGAATATCTCGACACTGGATTGTTTAAGAAGATATCCGTCGAAGACACGGCAGACAAGCAAATAATTTTGCCCGAAGGATTCTATTTCGAGCAAGGAGAAGTAAGTAAAGGCAAGGTCGTTGAAGTATCCAAGGACAGCCCTTCCACTGTGTTTGGTAATTTTGCGGGAAGCAAAGATAAGGATTCCGAGCAAGCGAAATACACGGATAAAATCATCGAAATGGTCACAAATGGAGACATCGAAGAGGGAGAGTATGTGTGCGTAAATTTTGGAGGAATCTTTAATACCGATACCTCTTACTATAGATACTTAGGCAATAACAAATTGATGTCGGTTGATTTTGTGCCAGATAGTGACTATGTAAGATATCCTGAAGGATATAAAGAAAGTTTTTGGAAACATACGTTCGCAGGGGGCGCAGTAAAAGAATAAATAAGGAGGCAAATATGCCAACACTTGCAGAACTTTATAGAACAAACACAACGGCAAAGGGGACTACAATGTCCTCTTTGTCTTCTCCCGTTGAGGAGAAAAAGGATTTCGGAGAGGGACTTGCCTATCTCGGAGAAAAGGTAGCGGTAGGCTTTGTATCTTCAATCGAGGGTATATGGGATTATACCGCATCGGGCATAGCTAAGCTCTTCGGTGCTGACGAATGGGCAGAGGAGCAGATAGCAAACGATTGGTTTGGCGATTGGTATTCTCACCCTGACGAGTGGTTTCAGCCTACAGGCGGATGGAAGATAGCGGGAGACGTTGCGAGCGGTATAGGCACGTCCTTGCCCGCTATGGCGGCGGCTATTGGAATAACAATAGCATCGGGCGGAGCTGCGGCTCCTGCGGCAGTAGGACTTGTTTCGGCAACTATAGCTGGACTTGGTGCAGCGGGCAGAGGAGTAAAGGAAGCCTATGAGCAAACAGGACAGCTCGGTGGCAAGGAATACCTTTACGGAACGGGCGTTGGTCTTGTAGAAGGCGGAATAGAGGGCGTAACCAACGCACTTGGTTTAGGCGGTGTAGGAAGTGTAATAAAGAACTTCGGAAAGAGTGCTACTAAGAGTATGGCATCAAGAGTCGGTGTGGCTGTTGTGGACGGTTTTCTTGGAGAAGCTTTTGAGGAAGGTCTCTCGGAGTTTGTCACACCTTACATAAAGAAATTCACATACGATCCCAATGCCAAGAACGCAACGGCACAAGAGATATTATATGCATCGCTTGTCGGTGGATTGAGTGGTGCTATAATGAGTGGCGGCGGTGCTACTGTTGACGTTTCCTCAAGCCTTATAAGCGGCACGAAAGCGGTGAATGAGGGAAGAACAGCAGAGATAATAAATAGTGCAGAAATTGTATCTGCCTTTGAGGAGTCTCAAAAGACGGGTATGGAGTTTTACGAGAGGGTATCCTCATCGTATAAAGCACTTTCCGAGAGTATTGCCAAGACAGGAGGAGAGGTAAAGACCGCAAATCAGCGAATGATGCTCGGTGACCTTTCGAGAGCAGACGTAACATCAAAGGTGGCTACATTGCTATGTAAAGAAGCGTCAAATATACTCAACGATGCAGAAGGTTTTGTAGCGAGATTCAACGGTAACGGATATACCGACCTTGACGGAAATACCATAACTATAACAGCAGAGGGATTGACAAAGGGATTTGACCGAAGCAATCCCAATAGTATTGCTGAAGCGATAAAGACAAACGATACCCTTCGCACGTTGTCGGCAATGGCATTGGCGGGAAAGGCTATGTCAAGCACGTCTGCTATGGCAGACAGTGTCCTTAGAGGCAATATATTAAGTAAGACTGACCTCGCTTATCTTAAAGAAAAAGGCTCTATCGAAGAAATAGAAGCATTGTCGAAGGCACTTAATATTGAGGATTGGACAGCTCTGACAAAGGAAGGTCTTGCAGACAAGCTTGTCGAATACAAAAACAACGGAGGCTTGGACGAGTATGTAAGAAATTCAAAGCTCGTTGATAAGATCAAGAAAACAAAGGGCAAACGAAGTGTGAAGCAGGGAGTTATCGGGCTAAAAAGCGGAAATGCAACTCGTTTCAATGAGGGTAACTTGGGTATAGCACGAGACGGAGATAATTACATTCTGTACAATTTCGATACAAATATACGTTCAAGGCTGATGACAAAGGAAGAAGTCAACGAATACCTTCGCAACTACTCACAAGAGACGTATCAAGCAGAGCAGACCAAGAGAGAGGAAGCCAATGCTAAGAGAAAGGCAGAGGTCGAGGAGCTTGACACTTGGGCAAGGGAGAACATAAAGGATTATGCGGGACTTGTTCCGTCTGCGAAGTTAATGGTACGAGAGGTCATTCGTCAGGCAAGAGCAAACGGTCTCTCCGAGACTGACGTTAAGATGTGGGCGGATATGTCGGCACACTCAGGACTTGACGTGGCATTTGATAAGAGCTTGAGCAAGACAAAGGTCAAAGTTAAGCAAAAGGACGGCTCGGTAAAAGAGGAAACTAAGTTTGTAAATGCTTATTACGATGAAAAGAACAATAGGATAGTTGCAAATCCCGAGGCGAGAATATCGCAAGAAAAGGCACTCTTTCACGAGCTTGACCACGCATTGAGGGCGTTTTACAAGAAAAAGGGAATCAATATATCGCTCAAATATAAAAAAGCCCTCGACAAGATAGACGAGGACACGGAAGCACAGATAGAGAAAGAATACGGAGCCGACCAAGCAATTATTGATGACGAGACAACCGCCTTTTATGCGGCAGAAATAATGGCAACTAAAGGCTATGCAAAAGCACTTGCAACAGAACAGCCCTCAGTTATAAAGAGAATACTTTCCTTTTTCAAGGAAGCATCGAACTACAAAAACGAGAGGCTGTCAAGGGCGGCAAAGAGCTACTATAAGCTCTACCAAAAGATGTATGCCGAGTTTTCGGCAGCTAATAGAGGCAATAATGCTCTTGGGGGTGTTGAAGGTAGTAAGAGGTATTCCTTAATAGGCAGAACTAAAGACGGCAGAGGAATATATCGCTCTAACTATCCAGAAAATACGCCCAAAGACGTTAAGCAGAAAGATATTGTAGACCTCGTGCAAAATGTATGGAGCGAGAAGCCTATCAAACTAAAACTAATTGTGGACGGTAAAACCATTCCCATTGAGGCAAAATTTAATCCAGAGCTTACAGAAAGAAGCGACCTTTCCAAAATTGCCTTTGGCAATAGAAAAGGTACTGCTTCTGAAAAACGTATTACAATGAATTTATCCAGCGATCTTTATCAGATTGCTGAAGAATCACATCACGTAAGAAGTAAGATTGAAACGGGCAAAGACAATGCCGCACACGCAGGCGTTACAACGTGGCACTACTTCCTCACCAATCTTGTTTACGTTGAGGCGAACGGTACGGAAATTGAGTGCTATATGAATATAGACGTTAAGCAGAACGATAGTGGACATTGGTTTTATTCTTTTGCAATAGAAAAAGGAAGTTGCCCCGCCGATGTACTTTCGGTGGTTACGGATAAATCCGCGACAACTTCCACTAATAGTATATCACAAACTCCCGAAAAGTCAACACCTTCGACAAAAAAAGATGGAGAGACAAAACTTCCCAATGGTGCGAGGGCGTCGGTGGATATTGACTCTTTTGATATTTCGCAGTATAATGATATTGAACTTCTTGAAGATGAATATGCACAAATACAATCAGAAGGATTGACTTGGGGTGCAGGTCGCAGAAACAAAATTCTTACGAAAACATTTATCAAAGATGGATATGATGTTACAATTGCATATTGGATAAGTGATTCGGGCATAGTGCATCCAATTAGTCGTAAAGAAACCCAATATATAAACGAAAGGAATAAAGAGTATGATATCAAAGATAGAAAGCAACCTGATAGGGCTGTTGAAGAGTTTCGGCTTGGACAAAGAAACAACAGTGGCAGTATCGACACTTTGCGAAATAGACGAAAATCGGGAGAAACTAATAGAAGCAATAATCGAGAGATACGACCAAAAGAGAGAAGTGACCGAGCAAGATATACTGAAAATGGTAGTGATGTTGACGGGTCAAAGAAAACAAGAAATCAATTAATAAACTCTACCGACGAAGATTATTTCAAAGCATTAGGTCGCAATGAAAAACTTAAGGCACAAAGTATGGTGGACGATGCTTCGATAGCATCAATGGGAAATCCCGATGGTCAAGAAACTGCAATCATCATCAAAGATGCCCATAAGAAAGACGGAAGAGTTGTTGACTTTGCTAATGCAATTTTAGATGGGAAGAAAAAAGGCGAGGTAAGAAAAACCAAGACATTAACTCGCAAGTGGGTAGGAATTGCTAAAGACGGAAAGGTCATAGGAAGAGTCCGCTTTGGAGAACCTATAGTCCTTCGCAAAGGTACACAGGAGTATCACGATTCTCTCATAGAGGGAACGGAATATGATATAGCAGACGGAGAAACTAAATATTACTATCCCGTAGAAGAAATAATGGATTTGCGAGACAATCCTCGTAAATATTATCACAACAACGGTATTTATGGCTTCTATGACTTTAAGGAAACGGATGTTATAACCCGAGACGACAACGGCAACATTATTCCACTTTCCGAAAGGTTTAATAGCGAGAATCCCGACATTCGCTACTCCCTCGACATCGATGGTACAAAAAACGATTCGAATGATAATAAAGCAGTAGTAAGCAAGAACAGACTTGCTCAACTGAGGGCGAATTATCAAGGCGAAAAGGTATTCTACAAAAAGGATATACTTGTAGCACTTTCCGAGGTTGACGGTATTTCCAAACTTACAAAAAAGAAGATTGGTATTATTGCCGATAGGCTTTGCCAGGGATATAACCAAAGAGTTGATGAGCAGGGATACGAGAAATACACCCTTGTTATGAAAGACAAGCTCTTTGACGAGCTTAACGAGTCATCAATGACGGATGAGGAAGTAAAGAGCCTTAAAGAACAGCTTGAGAAGGCATTAAAGCGAATAGTGTCGGAAGGACGTCCATCAGAAAAAACAAGACTCTTGCAACAAGCTGCAAGGGAATCCAACGTTAAGTATTGGAAGGACGAGTATAAAAAACTTGTAGGAAGAAATGAACTGATAAATACTCTTATTGAGAAGGCAAAGAAAATGAGAGATATTAAACTCGGCGTTTTTTCCAATATAACACAGCTCGATAGTGATAAATTCAAGGGGTCAATTGAGAAACTTGCAAGAATTGATTTTCGAGGAAATCTTAACAAATCAGGAACGAGAAAGATAATTGCAGAGCTTCGCAGTTGGTACACGACAGACAATACCATTATGCAGTACATTAACGAGACTTCCCCTGGATACTACAACAAGAGTATAGCCGAGATGCTTGATACACTTTCAATGGAAGAAAAAGATTTTACCAATCAGGACCTCAAGATGCTTATTGACGTTATGTCCTATTTTACACACTTTGTTGAGAATTATAACAAGGTATGGAGAAACGGAAAATGGCTTGATGCTATGTCCGAGTGCGAGAGATACATCAAGCTTATTGAAGCAAATAAGGGTATAAATATTGGATTGTTCGGTAGGAAGTTTGGCGGAAAGCTCGGTCACTGGTATAGTACATTGTTTGGTGACCCTATGAGTATTGCAAGGCGAATGGATATGTATGAAAGCGGATTCTTTACAGAAATGATCGAAGATATTCGTCTCGCTGCCGAAGAAGCTGCCGTTGCAGAGGTTGAAGTTAAGCGTGATTATGACGCTTTTCTAAAAAAGAATAAGAAATATCTCAAAAATGCAACCGAAGAAATGGTTACGTATAGAGGCGTTAAGATAGATAAACTTCATCTTATCGGGCTTTATATGACGATGAAACGAAAACACGCACACGCAGGACTCGCCTACAATGGCTTTAAATTTATCCATAAAGGCGAAAAATATGATGTAAGTGGTTTTGTTGACCTTGAAGCTAATCTTAATGAAGCTCAACTTGAAGCAGAAGTCAAGAAACAAATGGAGATAATTGAGAAGGAATTGAGTGACCTTGACAAAGAATACATCTCTATTCTTGAAAAGGGATACAACGTTGACCTTCGAAAGCTAAAGGTTGATCGAGATATGCAGCGGCTTGGTTTTACAAATGCGACGGATGGCTATTATTATCCCATAATACGTGCTGACAAGGCTATAAATATTGATGTAAACGACGTTAAAGGGGAAATAGACAGAGTGACTAATTCTTCGTTTAATAAGGATACGGTCAAGGGAGCAAAGCAGCAGTTGTTTATTGAGGATGCTGATGTTTGTTATAATCGACATGCTCACGCAGTTTGTCAGTATTCTTACTTTCATCCCGTTGTTGATGCGTTTAATCATCTATTTAATATGGATATATCGGGTAATCCTAACAAACCAGTGAGTGTACGTACTGCAAGTGAGAACGTTTGGGAAGATGGAATGGATTATTTTCACAAGCTTATATCTGACGTTCAGGGAATACCTGCTATTGCAAGCGAGGGGGCAAAGTTCTTTGCTTTTTTAAGAACAGGATATGCGAGATATCAGCTTGGAGCAAACCCAAAGGTTTTAGCAACACAGTTTTCTTCATTATTTGCGTCCTCAAGTATTTTGGATTATGACTCAATTGTTAGAGGAATGACACTTTCGTCTGCCGATGTTGAGGAATACTGTTCGCTTGCAATGCTTAGAAATTACGATAACGCGGCGGCAAAGGCACAAGGTAACTTGGACTCTAAAGTGGGCGATCTTTTTGTGAAGCCTATTGGAACAGTAGATAAGCTTGTTATCGGAAGACTCTTTGGTGCTTGTCAGGTGCAGGTTGAGAAGAATGGTGGGCCCAAGATTGGAACCAAGGAAAACAAGGTTAAGGCAGGAGAATTGTTGAGAAAGGTTATCCTTGAAACGCAACAGAATTCATTTGCGACAGAAAGATCTCAAGCTATGCGCTCAGGTAGTGAGTTTTGGAGAGCTGTTACAATGTTTACCTCGGACTCAATGAAGGTGTTCGGACGAGTGGTTGATTCGACTGGTGAGGCCGCTGTGCTTAAGGCTAAGTTAAAAGCGGCAACAACTGAGAGCGAGAGAGCCGATTTAAAATCAAAACTTAAAGATGCAAACAAAAAGGTAAGAAAATCAATAACGGCACTCACTATGACAGCAGTGTTTATGGCAAGCATTTCGCAGGCATTCCGATGGTTATATGATAAAGATCAAAAAGAGGATGAGAGTGTAATTGAAACGATGTTTGCGGATACTTTTGGTAACTTGTTTGGTGGATTGCCACTTTTGAAAGATGCATATTCCTTTATGGTTAACGGCTATGAGATGGAAAACTATACATATTCAGCCATTAACGACTTGCTTTCAAGTATAAAAGGTTTGATGGAAATAGGAGATTCTAATCAAACACTTGCAGCGAAGGTTAGAAAAGTGAGTTATGCTCTCGGCCAGGTATATGGAATTCCTGTAAGAAACATTTTTAATGTTCTCTATGGACTAACAAAGCGTTTTAGCCCTACGAAAGCATATAAAATTGATAATACCTTTTATAAGAAAAATTTCCAAAACGACCTTTATAAAGCAATGGAAGATGGTGATGGTGAGATGGTTGGAATGCTTATGGGCATGCTGTATAACGAGCGAATGAGTGATACCATGAGTGAGAGTGTTCATAATGAACTTTATGACCTTTTTATGAAGGGTTACAAGGTTATGCCGAAGGCTGTTGCTTCCAAGATAACATACAACGGAGAGGAGATAGAGTTGTCTGCAGAACAGCAAAACTCACTACGTCAAAGCTACTCATCCTCGCAAGCGTCTTTGAATAAGTTGTTCTCTAACGCAAAATACAAGACATTGTCCGAAGAAGATAAGGTTCAAGCGATAAAATACGTTTACGAGCTGCACTATGATAGTGCTTTTGAGGATATTCTTGGTATTGACGGCGGAAAATCGGTGTTGTTAAACAACGTGTTTGGTGCTGATATTTTAGCGTTGTATTATATCCTTACCAAAGGTCTTGAAAGCGACAAGGACAAAGACGGTAAGACTATAAGCGGAACCAAAAAGAAGAAAATGCTTGCTGCAATAAAATCACTTGGACTGTCGAGCGAGGAGCAGATGCTCTTGTTGTGTGCAAAGGGGTATTCAATAAACGACAGCGATGTCGGAAATCTCTCGTCTCAATTGGCGAAGAAGAGATTGTTAAGATATATCCTCAACTTGAAGAATATTTCGAAGGAAAACAAAGCAAAACTCGCAGAAATGTGCAATTTTCAGGTAAAAAACGGAAAAATTATTCAAAAATCTGTTGCATAATGAAATTAATGGCGACAAATTCGACCTAAATGTATGATATAATATCATTCGGGAGGATTTGTTTATGTCAATAATGATTACACCAACAGAAAAGACTGACGTCACAAAACTTGTTTGCCCGGGGTGTGGGGAAAAGGTTAAGGGCGTTGGTCTTAAACCGAACAGCATTACGCAAGGCTTGAGCTTTAAGTGTCGCCGTTGTGGCGAACTATGGGAAGTGAATTCAGTTCCCGACAATCAATCGAATATATTACAGAGCCAAAGTCCGAAGAGATAGAGCCATAGATACCGAATAGACGGTATTTATGGCTCTTTTTATCTTAAAAATCTAAAAAGGAGGAGAAGCCATGAAGAAGGATAACAGATATGCTACCAACAAGGGCGGTGTTATAAAAGCACCTAAGCCTACGGGCAAAGGCGATCCTAAATCAACCGTAGTGAAGGGTAATGACCTTAGAGACGGAACCAAAAAGAGTAAGTAATATAAGTTGCAGTAAGTAACGGAAAGGAAGTCTAAAATGGAAGACGAAAAGAATATCGAACTTGAATCTGAAATAATCGAAGATGATGTCGTTCAGGGGGATGATGAGGATCTTATTGGCGATGATATCGAAGATAAAGACGATGAGTTTGAGTATGACGAAGACGGTAATATCATTATCCCCGATCCCGTATTTGAGGATGACGATGACGAATTTCTCGAGGATGATGAAGCCGAAGAGATGCAGGATGAAACCGAGGAAGAGAAATCCGAGGAAGTAGTAGAGCCTGTAAAAGAAGACAATGAAAAAGACCTGGAAATTGAGCGACTCAAAAGAGAACTCAATGCAATGAAAACTCAAGCAAAGGACACCTTGTCAAAGCTTGGCATTGAGGGTGGCGATGAAATGGAAGGTCTGGTAAAACTTGCCGCAGAGGCAGAGGATAAAACCCCCGAGGAATACCTCAAGAAAAAGGAAGAGGAAAAACTGCGTGAAGAGGGCGAGAGACTACGCAAGGAAGCGGCATACAAAAAAATGATAGCCGATGATCTTGCTGCAATTCATGCCGCATACCCAGAGACAAAAAAATATACCTCAGTGGAGGACTTTCCTAACTTTAAGAGGTTTGGTGCTCTTCGAGATCTCGGTAATACGCCCGAAGAGGCGTTTGCCGCTAGTCATAGAGACGAGATTTTTAAAAGTATTGCAGAATCAACTAGACAGCAATCGCTCAATGACACAAAAAAGCACCTCAAATCCAATGTACCCCAAAAGGCAACCAAAGAGCCTCCCGTTCGTATGACTAAGGGAGAACTTAAAGAATGGAGAAATCTTTTTCCGCACAAGTCGGATAAAGAAATTCTCGAACATTACAGAAAAACTAAAACAAATTAGGAGGAATTATAAAAAATGTCTGAATTTATTTACAGTTCGATGGTAGAGGCAAACACTCCGTTGTTCGGTAAGTTTGTACACCCCATTAAGGCGCTCATCGAGGATGAGTCCAACATTTGTCAGCAGAATAAATCTATTCTCGACGTTCTCTTTAACGTTGAGAAATCCAATCGTTATGCAGAGACCGTTATGGGCGAATCCGACTTTGATACCTTCCATAGCAAAGAGGAAGGCAAGGAAGCCTCACCCGATACGGTCAAGAAGACCTTTTCTAAGACTATTGAGCACGTAGAGTTTGGTAAAGAGTTTACCATTACACGAAAGATGGCAGATGACGCTAAATTCGGTATGGGAGCAAATATGAAGAATGCACCCCGTAAGTTTACACGTGCATACTACAAAACAAGAATAAAGCTTGCGGCACAGGCCCTTATAAACGGTACTGAAAAGAGTATGGACTTCAACGGTGCTACTGTAGATCTTACAACAGGTGACGAACTTGCGCTTTTCTCTTCGGCTCATCTATATTCGACTGATAAAATGAAGGGACAGACACAGTCCAATTATTTCTACGGAGACCTCACCTCTGATTCCGCAACCTTTGAAGAAGCACTTGGCATTCTTGCAAACAAGGTCCGTAATTTCAAGGATGAAAACGGTGAGACGATGGGATATACAGCAGACGTACTTATTATCCCCTGTAATCGCCCTAAGCTTGAGATGATGGCAAAGAAGATCATAGGCTCTGAGAGAACTACGGGTTCGCACAACAACGACATCAACACTCAGTACGGCAATTGGACACTTGTTGTACTTGACGGATGGGAAGTAGATAAGGACCAGTTTATGGTTATGTCGAGCGAGGCAAATGAGAACCTTCTCGGAAATATGTTCTTCAACCGTGTTCCCCTCGATATCACTTCCGACATCGATAAGCACACAAGAAATATGTTCTGGAACGGTTACTGCCGTTTCGGTGTAGGCTTCACCACGTGGAAGCACATTGCTCTCGCTGTTGATGGCGAGGTTGCAGAGGCAGAGGCCATCTAAAAAACAAAGAAAGTAGAGGGCGGAAAAAATGACCGTTGCGGAACTTTATAGTCAAGTATCACAGTTGGGATTTGAGGATGCCCTTGAACACGATGAGCGATTTTATTTTGCAGTAAACAGGGCTTTGTTGCAGGTCAATTCTTTGAGGCCTGCAACAAAGTCGTTGCTTATCAATCATCATCCAATAGAGAATATGCTCAAATCGTCATCGTTTAAACCGATATCGAGAGTAAAAGACATTACCTTTGAGGCGGTAGGGGCAAAGGCGTACTACTTTGAAGCAGACGGAAACGGTGTTGTCAACATAGAGAAGTATAACGAGTCTAATAAGGTTTGGGATATTCTCTCACGGAAAACACTTGAGTCAAAAGGATTTATTCCTTACAGAAATTTCATAAAAGAGGAGAACGAAGAAGGATTTGCCAAGGGCAGAGTAAGACTTCGTTTTTCGGGTGAGTTTATATACTCAATTCGTAACGTTGCAATGTACGAACACTTGTACAGCAACAACGTAGAAGATATACCGTCATACGAGCCTTTTCATCGCTACGATATGACGAAATATGCCGATGACTTTATCGGCTTTGCGGAAACTCCCGTTTTTGTAGATGGTGAGAATCTGCACCTTAACCAAGACTACGATATAGAGTCTGCATCAATACTCCTTCTGCCTTTTGATAAGCAGGGAGCATATAAGGTTATATACAAGTGCAGACCTAAAGCAATAGAAAGCGAAGGCAATGCGATAGAAGACACAACGAGCATCGATCTTGACGAAGAGTTGTGTTATGCACTCCCCAACCTCGTAGCTGCATATATTTGGGCAGAAGACGAGCCTTCACTTGCAGAGTATTATCTCACCTTGTATAGAGAGAGAGCAGCAGAGATTGTCGCAACGACCAAGAATACCTCTCCTGTTATATACAAGAGTTGCAATGGGTGGTGATTAAATGGGATTGCTTGAGCAGAAGCCGGAATATGCAAGATACTACGGTGGTTTTCGTGGCGTTGATTTTTCGAGCGACCACACACAAGTAAACGAGAGTAGACTTGCCTATTCCGTGAATATGTATAAGGACTATCAATCGGGACAGGGGCAATCCCTTGAGAGTATCTGCGGTTTTCGGCGTAGAGTAGCGACTCCCGAAGGAAAATCAATTTTTGGAATCCATAATTTTGTTGAAGAAGGAAAAACAAAAATACTCGTTCATTCCGGCACAAAGCTTTACAATTGGCACAATTACCCAAGCACTATAGGTGTGGTGGTAAAGGAAGGATATGTGCTTGGTGAGGTGGTTGATACAATACAAACGATGAATGTCTTTGAGATAAAACTTAAAGACGCAGCAGAGAGTATTGTGAAGGTTGAGACCTCATTTAATACCGATGTGACCGCCACATCAAGCTACGATCCTGAGACGCAAATCTTGACTGTGAGAAGCACCCTCTTAATAAAGGGCGACACAATAACCGTTCACTTTATAGAGGGCAGCTTCAAGGATGAGGATATTCTCTTTACGGATATGAACGAGCAGAAAAGTACCTCGTTTATATTCAATAACCGTCTTTATATCATAGACGGAAAGAACTATATCGTCTATGACGGAGAAAAGGTCGAGAAGGTGTCAGCGGGTGCATACGTTCCCACTACGTATATCAATATAATTCCCGCAGGGGAGAACTCTGATAACGGTACCGAGTACGAGCAGAGAAACATTCTTTCCCCGTACTTTAAGCACACCTTTATAGCTGACGGAGAGACGACAAAGTTCTATCTCAACGATAATGACCTTGAGGAGATAACCGAAGTCAAGGTGTACGGCAAGGTTGTTACCGACTACAAGGCTGATTTGGCCGGGGGGACGGTTACGTTCACGACCGCACCTAAAAAGCCCGAAGAGGCAGTGCAGGTGGAAGCAGAAGGTGACGGGGAAGACATAATGTACCCCGAATTCTTTGCAGGCATCGAGATAACCGCCAAGAAGAGCATTACGGCAGTTTCGGGAATTATTGACGAGACGGTTGAGATCGAGAACATTATAACCGCTTGTACGATAGCAACGATATTCGACAACCGAGTGTTCCTGTCGGGCAATCCCAAGTATCCCAACCACGTATTCTATTGTGGAAGAAATACTACGGGATATGTAGATCCAACCTATTTTGGTGTTCTCAATTATATGCAAGACGGTGTAGGTGAGACAGCTATAACAGGAATGATTCCCGTTGCGGATTCTCTTATGGTGCTAAAGGGAGACACACAGCAAGACGGTTCGGTGTTCTTCCATACTCCCACTACAACAGGGGACCATATACAGCCTGTTATATATCCCTCGACTCAAGGACTTGCAGGTACGGGATGTCTTGGAGCTTGCGTTAACTTCCTTGACGATCCTGTATTCATTTCCCGTCTCGGTGTAGAGGGAATCGGTCAGCTCTCGGTGAGATACGAGAGAGCAATAGAACATCGTTCGAGCCTCATCGATTCAAAGCTCGTAAATTTGGACTTGACGAAAGCAAGTCTTGCGGAGTGGAACGGATACCTTCTTGTTTCGGTTAACGGTAAAGTGTTTATGGCTGACTCCCGTCAGCGATATACAAACGAATCGGGTACTCCGCAGTATGAGTGGTATTACCTTGAGGACATAGGAGTATATGAGGGACAGTATCCCGAATACAAGTACACAAAGGAGCAATACGATTATCTTGAGGGAAAGACAGTGAAGATTTGTGCTAACTGTCTTGGACCTATAGAAAATTGTTCTTGCGAAAAAGAAATAGAAATACCTATTGTTGTGGCAAGTGAAGTCCTCAACGAGAATACAGGTAAGGTGGAAGACCTTCGTGGACTTACTGCAAATCCGCCTCTTGATGACGGTAGCGAGTCTTGTAAGGTTTTCTTTGATACTGTACACGTTCAGTTTGACGAGGAGAACGAAGGAGACATAGGTATATATTACGTTGTCCATAAAATATATGACATATTTACGGGCGAGGAAAAGGGCTATGAGGCACTTCTCTGTGAAAGCGGGAAAGGGGCACACACAGGCGGAGTATTTAAGCCTGCAACCCTCTTTAAGTCAATTGACTACAACCTCTTTTTCGGCACGGAAAACGGAGACGTTTGTTCGTTTAATTTTGACAAAAGAGGAGAAGACGGAGATATAGCTCCGATATGGTATTCCTTCAACGAGAGGGCAATTTTAAGCGGATGTGCCACAAAAATGGACAACTGCGGAATTCCTCACCTGACGAAGACTACAATCAAGAAGTCCACCGTCATTAAAACTAAGGCCTTCCACAAGTCTGCTGCCAAGATAAAGGTGCGGACAAACAAGAAGGCTTATTCGCAGATAGCACGAATAAACAGTAGTGTATTTTCCTTTGACGATATGGACTTTTCCGACTTTTCCTTTAATACCGAAGGGCAAACCTTGTATGCCGTTAAGGAGAAGGAAAAAAAGTGGGTAGAGAAACAGTACTACATCTTTAGTGATGAGTACCAAAGACCTTTTGCCCTTTATTACATATCATACAGATATAAGATAGCAGGAAGGTATAAAGAATGAGTGAAGTTAAGAAATTTACAAATATATCCCCCGACCTCGTCGAAAGAATAGGTGTACAAGCTCTTTCTGATCGTCCAAATGCAAAGAGTGCTTACGGAAATGCGGGCATGTCTGCGGCAGAACTAAAAGCTCACTTTGACAATATGTCGAAAGTTCTTGCAGATAAGATAAATGCTTGGCAAGAACAATTCTCGACGGATGAGATAGCACAGTACGTAAGAATAGCACTTGATGATTATGAGGTGGGTAATCTTCAGGACCTTGTAGATGCCATTTTCAATGGAGAATTTGCAGAGAAGCTTCTTATGGTGTTTCCGACACAAAACGATTATGAACGAAAAACGCTTCAAGAAGTCATTTTTGGTATCAATAAAAATATTGCCGAAAGAATAAAAGAGGCATATGGTGAGATAGACAATGTAAGAAAGCTCATTACAGATCTTGGATACGGTTACACCGATGCAGATGTTGTCTTTATAGAAGACGGCGGAAAGGTAAGTGCAGACGTTGTCGCAGAGGACGATAATGGAGCAAGGAGACTGATATTTACATTCCGTAACTTTGGAAAAGGTGTTGCTGAGATTGCGTTAGGTATTCCACTTATCGAGGGTGAGGGCGAAAACAGTATAGAGCAGGTAGAGAGCAATAACAGCTCTATTACAGAACGGTCAATATCTTTAGGTGAGAATAACATTTCAGGAGCTAAGGGCTACTACTTTACGGAAATATACTACGGAAGTGAGACGTTAAATCCGCAGATAAAGATAGATTCCGTACAGCCTACCAACAGGGGATTGTATATATCTCCCGAGGCATTAAGTAAAAATCCTACATTTGAAGCTCCAAACTATGCGGTTGGAGACGTGTTCAGCCTCATCTGCAACGACCACTTTGTTTTGTTTGGCACAATAACCAAGATAGACCACGATATTATAACCTTTGAGGGCGATATTGAGCTATTCAAGTCGGGCCTTGCAAGGATGGTGTCGCAGGGGAACGCAAAGATGGTAGAAGAGTACTATGTAAATCTTTTTCCACAGTACGACGACTATACCTTGTGTGTTCCCGACAAACCTATTAACGGAATCGTAGAGGTTTGCCAAAACGCATTTTCTTCAGGATACGGCAATATATCCGCAGGTGAAGAAGGAACGGCTCTTGGAGCAGGAACAAAGGTCGTGGGAGCTTATGGACATACATCGGGTAAGGGGACACTTGCAGGATATGCGGCAAACGCAGAGGGAAGCGAAACACAAGCTCCTGCTAAGTATTCTCACGCACAAAATAAAGGTACAAAAGCACTTGGCCTTGCTTCTACTGCTATGGGCAACGCTACTCTGGCTGAAGGAGAGGCAGCTGTTGCCGAAGGAAACTATACAAAAGCATTAGGTCCTTACTCACATTCGGAGGGGTGGCTTGCCGAAGCCACAGGCTCAGCAACACACGCAGAAGGAAGACAAACCATAGCAAGTGGGGCTAGGGCTCATGCAGAAGGGTGGAGTACTATAGCAAGTGCGGCAGATTCACACGCAGAAGGAAGAGAAACCAAAGCTACCGCAGGAAGAGCACACTCCGAAGGATACCTTACCGAAGCAAGTGGTTTGGAATCTCACGCAGGTGGTAGAGGAACAAAGGCAACTGCAACTGCACAGACCGCTATCGGTAAGTACAACAAAGAAAATCCCGATGCACTCTTCATTGTCGGCAACGGTACATCCGATAATGACCGTTCCAATGCCTTTGAGGTGTTGAAGGATGGTAGGGTTGTCTTGGGCGAAAAAAGCTATGGAACAGAAAAGCTTGAGGCGGGTGTAAGTGCTCTACCAACGGGTGCTTTATACTTCGTATATGAGTAAGGTGGTGACGATATGGCCAAAAAGGGTTATGTCGGTATAGACAATGTTGCTCGAAAGGTTACGAAGCAATATATCGGTGTAGATAATGTTGCCCGAAAGGTCACAAAGGGATATATCGGCGTTGATAATGTGGCAAGGCAATGTTACGCAGGGGGAACACCCGTTGGAGAATTGGAAGTCGGCTCGTCTGTATATATGAATGTCAACGGAGTGGCTACCGAATTTCTTGTGGTTCATCAAGGTAATCCCGATACCACTATGTATGACGTTAGTTGCGATGGGACTTGGTTGCTGATGAAAGATATTTATGAGAATAGAGTGTGGAACGGAGGTGGTGGCGATACCTACGCAGAGTCAGATATTCACAAATATTTGAACAACGAGTTTTTGAATTTGTTTGACAACGATACGAGTATTAAGCAAGTAAAAATCCCTTATAATAGCGGTTATTCAAAATATGATGTAAATAACACGGGGGCGAACGGTCTTTCGACACGGATTTTTTTACTTTCAATTCGTGAAATAGGCTTTGATGAATACTATAGTGATTATAGCCCCAAAGACGGTGTGCGTTTGGCTTATTTTGATGATGTTACCAAAGCATATATAGGGGAGTTTTGGTGGACTCGTTCCCCATATGTGGACGACCTTAACGGCCTGTATGTTTGGAGAATTGCAAAACAATACCCAAATGACCACCCATATACTTGGTATGCTTTTGGTGTTCGCCCTGCCTTAATATTATCAAACGAAGCCACATTCGATGATAATTTCAATATAAACTAATAAAAATAATTGGAGGAAAACCAAATGAAAATTATACTTGCAAATGGTACAGAGTTAAACCCTATCCTTGTAAAAGGAGCAACCTCATTCGTACAAGGGGCAAAGAGAGATACACTTTCTTTCGTTTTCCCTGCAACAGAGGATATGGGTGCATTAGACACCGCCTTTTCAGAGTCGGCTTGTGAGTCTATCGCAATTATTGGTGACGATGAGAGCGAGAGCATCTACAAGGGCTATGTTATCCGTGCGGAGCTTAAAAAAGCTCCTGTCGAGGTATCGCCCGAGACTCCCGAAGCACCTGCGATTACAGAGGAACGTATTACGGTGTCTATGTCGCAGAGAACATACATAGAGACACAGCTTGCGATTTTGGGTGTGAGAGTTTAAGCACCACGGGGGTACTTAAATGAAAATTCAGAAGGGATGGGAGGCATACACCGATGAATGAGCCAAATTTTGTATATAAACTCCTTGACAACAACAAGGGAATTATCCTCAAACGAAATCTTGTCGTAGCTGATAGAGAGATAAAGCTTTCGGTCGATAATGCCCCTTCAAGCTCACTTGCAGTATTTGAGTTTGACAACGGGCGAGAATCTTATAAGCCTGTACCCGAGGGAGAGTGTAGCCTTACATTACCCGCCACCGGCAAGGGCAGAATAAAGGTAGCTATAATCATTAACAACGGTATGGTAAATCCTCGTAGATGGCTCTGCGAGGGTTTGCAGTACTGTCATACATCGAGCGGAGACCTTATAGTCTATCCTGATGACTCAAACGTTCCGCAAGAGATTACCGACCTCAAGATTGAGAACGAGAAGCTTCGTGAGGAAAATATAAAGCTTCACAAAAGAATTGACGAGATCGATACTCGTCTCAAAAAAATAATGGAAGGATACGACCTCGTATAAGGTGCAAAAATGAAGAAAATTTTTTCAATGGTTGTACTGATGCTCGTGGCACTATCTCTTTGTGTCAGTATCTGTGCAACCGAAATAACTACGGGAGAAAGCGAAGTCGTTACCGAAGCGGTTGACGAAGTAGTTGACACGGTAGTTGACGAGACTGTGTCTGAGAGTTTACCCGAAGGTACAACAAATATACTCGGTGCTTATTTCTCAAGGATTTGGGAATACATAGTGACTCACAAGCAGGAGCTTCTCACAACTTGCGGAGACGTGATATTGGTCATCCTTACACTCTTTATCCGTTCAAGAACGGGAAAAAAGACCGCAGAAATAGAGAAAACTGTAAACAGCATTGAGGAATACGCAAAGGCAACAAACGGCTCTCAGGGCTCCGTTGTCGGGGCTGTAAACGGAATGATTGACGGGTATAACGCTCTCAAGGATTCCTATGAGAAATACGGAGAGACCGAGGATGATAGAAACCGTTTGGTAGGTGCTTTGTTGGCACAAAATACGGCAATACTTGAAATCCTTGTCTCCGTTTATCCTCACTCAAAGAATCTTCCGCAGGGTGTCAAGGATGTAGTAATGTTGCGGTATGCAAATTGCCTCAAGGCTCTTGACGATGACGAGAAGCTCAAATCCATCGTTGCGTCAGTAAGAGAGGGCATAAACGCAAGCTTGACAGTAGAAGAGCCTACGGAGGAAGAGACAACCGAAACGGAGGAGTAAGATATGAAGAAATCTACACTCGGAAAGGTTGTAAAATGGTCGGCAATTGGAGTGGACGTAGCTTGTCCGCTTATTGCCACGCTTTCTCAATTTCCTATATGGATACATAGAAGCAGCGAGGCAACGGTATCGGGAACGTTCCTGCTGTTTGCCTTGCTTTCTATGCTTCCCTTTGCAAAGCAGATAGCTACCTATATGAAATCTCCATCCGCTTGGGTGGTGTGGGGAATACTGTTTGCTTTGTTCATAGCCTTACGGAATATTATCGATGAGATGGTTATCGTTTGTTTTGTTGGCTTGTTATCTAACATAGTCGGCACTTTTGTCTATAAATTGGGCGAGAAAATAGCTGACGGAAATTCAGGAGACGGTAGTAAATAATGAATCGCATTGATACCCAACTCGCAGACGAAAAAGTAATCAACTCGGATATAAGACGAGAGCTGAGAAAAAACGTAGAGAGAGGAATAGCAGGGAAGGAAACTGACCGAATACAGCTTAATGACATAATGCTTTATTTGCTTGTCATTATTGCGGCAGCTATCTCCTTTACCGACTTCACGCTCTCCTTCGGTGAAATAAAGAATTTTACCGCACTCACAGCCTTTCTTTATATTGTTACCACACTTGTCTATAACAATAGATATGCACGAGGAAAAAGAAGAGGAATGCAGGACCTCGACTATAGAGCCTCGCTTGAGGACTATAGAAAAAAGGTCAAGGCAATTCACGATTCCTCTATCGCAGGGCTCGTTCCTACCTTCTGTAAGGAGTATAAGGTTAAGGAATTGAAGGAGTACCGAGAGTCTTTGCTTTCGGGCATAGAGATGGAATATGAAGAGTATAAGGAAAAGTATTGGGGCAAGAGCAAACGAGAAATAATGAGGCTCAGATTGCCGCTTGACGTTAAGCGGACAATTTTCAAATGCAACAATGCAAGACCTATAAAGCTCGTTCCAAGCATCATCTTCAGTGAATCGGGAGAGACCGAGCGAAACAAGCTTATTCACCAAAGCGGAAGAGATAGAGAGAAAAAGGATAAAAGGACACAAGTTATATCGAGGGCAGTCATCGTTCTTTTTGGAGGAGCAATTGCAGTAGATATTATCCTTAACTTTTCTCTGCTTGTAATTATTCAATGGTTTGCGAGAATGCTACCTATACTGTGGGCAACGATAACGGGGGAGGACTCCGGATACTGCTGCGTAGCTGTAACCGAGATGAATTTCAAGAAAGACCAATCCTCTATAATTGACCTCTTTAACGAGTGGGTTAAGGAAAGAAAAAAATCCTCAGCAGAGGAATACTCTACTGAGGATAAGGATATTAGTGTGATACAAGAAAATCGTCAATAACGTCTCTTATATGTATCGGATCGAGTTTTAGCTCGTTGCATAAAGAGACGAGATTTGCAATGTCGTTTTTGTTTACACTTATATCGTGAAACAACGTACATTTGCCGCTTCTTGTATCTATTACGGATATTCCGTAGCCTACGTATGTTTTGGAGTCAAGAGTGAAAGATCCTTCAATTAACTCATAACGTATATTGTAGTTATCCATATTTAATTTCTTCATTTGGAACAAAGGCTTCCAACTCTCCCATATCAATTTTGCAAGCTTTGCAAAGAAGAAGTGCGGTACCCAATAAAGGCTCGGTCTTGCCGTTTTCAATGTCAATGATTTGCCGATCACATCTGTTTGCCTCTTCAGCAAGCTGTTCTGCGGTCATGCCGAGCTCTTTTCGTCTTTCTCGAACAAACTCGCCAAAATCCGCAAGTTCCGGGTATAATGTGGTTGCTTTCTTCATAAAATCACCTCCAATAATGTTTTTGTTTCAGTGAAACAGGCAACATTATAGAGGAATGCGTCGAATTGTTGAATGAACTGGAATTCACGTTTATTAAATTTTCACAAGCATTCCCCTATAAAATTGGGTGCTTGTGTGGTAGTAATACCCTTGTAAGACACAAATCGACAAAAAGTATTATATTTAAAGGACTATCAGTTCTCGAAGAGATAA